>DERZ01000046.1:30871-31678 GCA_002361155.1 Porphyromonadaceae bacterium UBA3327
CTTGCTCACGCCCACCATCGAGAAAATCACTTTCTTATCGTCTGCCATGTCGTTTTATATTGTCGTTATGCAACTTATTTTTTAGCGTGGACGGTACGATAGCCGCAACCGGTCTTCCCACGCGAGATGTTGTTGAGTTTGTTTCTTATCATCTGCTTGCGGATCGAAGAGATTCTGTCGGTATAGACCACTCCGATCAGGTGGTCGAACTCATGCTGTATCATCCGGGCAGCAAAACCGCGGAATTCCCTCTCATGCTCATCGAAGTTCTCGTCAAGCCAGTTGAGACGGATATGCTCAGTGCGCCTCACATTCTCAGACAGTCCCGGTACCGAGAGACAGCCCTCCGAGCGGCTCACAGGCTCCTCGTCCTCTATCACATCGAGTTCCGGATTGATAATGACCATCTTGGTATCCTTGCATTCCGGGAACTCCCCGGCAAGAGGACTTCCGTCAACCACAATGAGGGCGATCGACTTCCCGATCTGCGGCGCGGCAAGCCCTATGCCTTCGGTGAAATACATTGTCTCGAACATATCCTTGATCAGCTTTTGCAGATCGGGATAGTCCTTGTCAATATCTTCGGCCTCCTGACGCAGAACCGGATGACCGTACAGATAAACAGGTAAAACCATTAGTGAAAATTTTTTACAAAATTAGCGAAAAATCCCCGTACTACAAAAAACAGCCAACCCGACAACATCGGAATGCACCCGGATATACCTGCTGACAGTACATTCACTCCGTAATTATCACAAGAATTGAATATTGCATGAATTTGTCGTGAGACCATGAAAAAAAGCTGCC
>DERZ01000046.1:31926-32558 GCA_002361155.1 Porphyromonadaceae bacterium UBA3327
TCATGAAAAAAAGCTGCCGTCAATTCGATTCAAGCCAGGTTGTAAGGATAAGTACCGCCGACATCTCGTCGGCGAGACCTTTGCGCCGGCGGTCGGACTTTTTGAACCCGGCGGCAATCATCTCGCGGTGGGCAATGACCGATGTAAACCGCTCGTCGACCATCTCGACCGGTATTTCCGGGAGAGCCTTACGCAACTGACCGAGAAACGGCCTGATGTAACGCATCGAGTCTGATTCTTCTCCACGGACCGTGCGGGGTTCTCCGACTATAATTCTCTCAACAGGTTCACGTCCGCAATAATCTATCAGAAAAGGAAGCAATTGTGCCGTGGGAACCACTGGCAGACTGTTGGCGGCTATTTTAAGCACATCGGTCACAGCCACTCCGCATCGCTTCCTTCCATAGTCAACAGCAAGTACACGCATCTCTACAAACAAATGAAAACCATATACAATCAAAAGAGGCTCCGTGCATAAATACACGAAACCTCTTCACTTCAAGCTTTATTACAATTGCATTAAAAAAATGCTCTTAATGCTCTGATTCAAATACGCTTATTTCTTGTTACCGAAATAGCGCTCGTAGAGACCCGCGAAGCCGCGTCCGTGACGAGCCTCATCCTTTGCCATC
>DERZ01000046.1:32823-43332 GCA_002361155.1 Porphyromonadaceae bacterium UBA3327
GCCTCATCCTTTGCCATCTCATGAACAGTGTCATGGATAGCGTCAAGACCTGCCTCCTTGGCGTTCTTGGCAATGCGCATCTTGTCGGCATTTGCTCCGGCCTCGGCGTGCATACGCTTGTCAAGGTTGGTCTTTGTGTCCCATACCATGTCGCCGAGAAGCTCTGCAAACTTGGCGGCGTGCTCAGCCTCTTCCCATGCATAACGCTTGAAAGCCTCCGCAATCTCGGGATAACCCTCGCGGTCTGCCTGACGGCTCATCGCCAGGTACATGCCGACCTCGGTGCACTCTCCATTAAAGTGAGTGTTAAGGTCCTTGATCATCTCATCGCCTGTACCTTTCGCAACACCTATCTCATGCTCGGTAACGAACTTGAGGAGCTCATCGGGGTTCATCTCTTTGAATTTAGAACGGGGAGCGCCGCACTGCGGGCACTTCTCGGGAGCCTCTTCGCCTTCTGCGATATAACCGCAGATAGTGCAAATCCATTGTTTTGCCATTTTTTATTTTCGTTTTTGGGTTATCAGTTTTTGTCATACAGGCCGGGATTACCCCTTTTGCCTAACGCAAAGTTAATACAAATTCCCTTATTAAACAAATTTCCATCCCTCCAAGGTTCACATTTTAATTATTTTAAACATTTACGGATGACTATAGTGTCTGCAATATCATTTATTTTTGTAATTTTGCATATCTTGACAACTACAAGACATAAATATGACAGAGACAGGAGACAGACGCCTCCGGACGGAGGATATTGCAGAGAGGGAGACCTACACGTTTCTGCGGCGGCACAGGCCGGGGAAAATGCTTGTAGGACTCAGCGGAGGGGCTGACAGCGTGGCGCTTCTTTTGGCACTCGCTCGGTGCGGAGCCGCTGTGCAAGCCGTGCACTGCAACTTTCATCTGCGCGGAGATGAGAGTATGCGCGATGAAAATTTCTGCCGGGAACTCTGTCGCACTAATGATATTCCACTGACGGTCATCAACTTCGATGTAGACAGCTGGCGCAGCAAGAATGGAGGCTCCGTTGAAATGGCGTGCCGTGATTTGCGCTATGAGCGCTTTGAAGCGCTCAGGAAAGAATTCGGCTGCAGTCATATAGCGGTAGCCCACAACTCCGACGACAATATCGAGACCGTGCTGCTGAATCTATTCCGCGGCTCCGGCACGCGGGGATTGCGCGGGATGCTGCACGAAACCGAAAGACACATACTCCGCCCCTTGCTGACAGTAAGCCGACGACAGATCGAGGAATACCTCTCTTATATAGGTCAGGAATACGTCACCGACTCCACTAACCTTTCATCAGATTACCGGAGAAACTTCATCCGGCGCGACCTCCTGCCCCTCATAGAGACGCGATGGCCCGGAGTGCGTAAAGCCATCACTTCCACCATCGCCAACATGAGGGAGGAAGAGGTTGCGCTGCAGGCCTATTCCGACGGATTCTTCCGCCACGGCGATACCGATCTCCCCTATTCCGTCATTGCCGGATGCCCGAACCCGTCATGGATTGTGCGCCGGTTCACCGAACAATTCGGAGCAGACTCATCCATCGCCTCGGAAATCAACCGCAGCATCTCTTCATGCCCTTTCCAGCCTGGAAAGACATGGTACGTCGCTGGGGGAATTCTTGTCACCGACCGTGACGCGCTGCGGTACGTTGCCGACAACCCCTCCATCAGCTATGCGCTGGATGACAACGTCTTTGAATTGTCCGAATCAGTCTCTGAAGAAATACGCCGGAACCGGGGAAACGAAGTGCTGTGGCTCCCGTACGACGCAGGCCAGTGCGATGTGCGAATGCCACGGCAGGGAGACCGCATGGCTCCGCTTGGCATGAGGGGAACCAGACTGGTAAGCGATGTGCTGAAAGAATCGGGACTCGATTCACGCAGGCGCAGGGAAGTCCCGGTGGTGGTGCGCCGCACCGACGGAGAGATACTCTGGATTCCGGGAGTGAAACGGTCACGACACGACATAATCGACAGCTCCGCGCATGAGGTTCACCTAATAACAATAAGGCGGGAGTCATAACCTAAGCCACAAGTCAACTTTTCCCCATACCGTTTGTTGATAACTTAAAGAAACAATGCCTTCCGGACCGGTACAAGTTCAATTTCCGCAATTGAATTGCCGGAACAGCAGGCTGCAAACCATGATATTATGAAAGCAAGGAAACTGGCCGCATCTCTTGCAGCCATCGTAATCGCATCGGGAGGCTTCTCACAGGCCGCCGCGCACGCACAGAAGACTGCACATTATCAGGGAGGACCCGGCATAGCCGTGTCCGGTGCCTCCAACCGGGCCAACAATCTTCCCGCAAAAGCAAAATCATTTCTCAACAAACATTTCAAGGGAGTGCAGGTTGTGAAATGCGAGACATTCTTCTCGCGGGGTGAAAACGATGTGGAACTCTCCAATGGCATCGACATTGAATTCAACAAAGAGGGCCGTGTCATCGAGATCGAGGCACCGGACAACACCTATCTTTCCAAAGCCGTAGTCAGGGATCTCCTGCATGCCGGCGCCTACCGTCGTCTGGAAAAGGATGGAGTTGCCGATCGTGTCGAGTCGATTGACTTCGATAAACGGGGACGTACGGTCGAGATTGAGGTCGATATCGAGGAACCGGATGTATATGTCTTCGACATCGGCGGCAATTTCATAGCCATCACCGACTGAAAGAATCTATTCCCGCAGCTTTGAGTATGAGTTGCGGGATTTCTGTATTGTCGAGAGCCTTGGTAAAAAGCATCGCGTCGCGGCCCACCGCGAAGAGCGGCACCGGGTTGCCGGTATGCGATCCGGTGGTCCAGCCTATGCCGTACTTGCTGTTGATCACATCAAACACATCGACGGAGAAGCGGTTAAAACTGTTATAAAGTCCTTTTTCATCAGCACTCTTCCTGCTGAGCATGGCAGCCTCGAAGCTGTCGCGCAGACGCGCCGTCTCCTCGTCGGTAAGAGCAACAGCCCCCCAGAGACCGGTATTCTCAGTCAGGAAAGTCTTCATACTGTCCCAGCTGGGTTCCCCGCCTCCAGCTATAAGACTTTTACAATAGTCGGAAAACCTGTCCTTCGATATCCGTTGAAAATCCACCAGCGAAAGATCTGGGATCTTTGTCCCGCTACGTCCAAGGGCCATGCCACCGGTGTCATGGTCGGCGGTCACCACAATCAGCGTCTCGTCGGGGTGCGCGAGATAGAACCTATAGGCCACATCTATCGCCTTCTGAAAATTCATCACCTCCCTGATGACCGTAGCGCCGTCATTGGCATGGGAGGCCCAGTCGATGTTGCCACCCTCCATCATCAGGAAGAAGCCGTTGTCTTTGCCCTCCTTGTAGAGTTGTGCGAGAGCTGTCCTGGTTATTTCCTCAGCTGTCAATGTCCCGGGAATCGAGTCGATGGTATATCCCACCTGCTCACCCTGAGGGTTAGACGCAAGCATCAGTACCTTATCCGTATCCCCGGAAAGAGCGGAATATGAACTGAAACTCCTGACCACCGCATAGCCCGCCTCCTTCATGCTCTCGACCCATCCCGTTTTGGAGCCATCTTTACCTTTCATCCCCTTGAACACCGGCGCGCCGAAGAACGAGAAACCTGATTTGGGGGCGTACGCGGAAATCTCTCCGCTGAGACCGCGGTTCACCGCATGTCCGTAGAAAGATCCCGGTGTGGCGTCGTCACCGGCCACGGTCGAGGCTATCCCTATCGCATACCCCGCTTCAAGCAGCGGAGTGGTAATGGAGCAGACACTTGTGGAGTCCGCAGCCATTCCCACCATCCCGTTTCTTGTCTTGTGTCCGGTGGAGAGAGCCGTTCCGGCAGCCGCCGAGTCGGTTATTGAGCGGTCGAATGAATATGTACGTACCTGCGTCGCAACCGGGAACTGCATCATAAGAATCGGAGAACCGTTTCCGAGAACATCCCGGTTATATGTTTCCGTGGCATTTACATGCCCCATTCCCATTCCGTCTCCTATAAAATAAAATATATACTTAACACGGGCACCGGCACTGAGCGCACAGAGCGCAACCATCATCGCAGCAATAACAGTCTTGAACTTCTTCATGATATGTACTGTTTAACAAGAGTTGTCGGATGGGCCAGACGGACCATCATAATGAGAAAGTCGAACCGTAAGGGTCCGACTTTCTCATTCATTTGTTTACAAGGGGTGAAATGTGGGTTTCGAACCCACGACCTACGGAACCACAATCCGTCGCTCTAACCAACTGAGCTAAATTCACCATATCGCTTATCGGTTTCCCTCAAAAGCGATGCAAAGTTACGACTTTTTTTTCAATCCACCAAATTTTCCAACGCTTTTTGACTATTTTTTGAAAAAAACTTTTTTGATTCCCATTCATTTCTTCGAGATGAGTTCGGAGAGGATGTCGAAGAAGGCCGGATTTTCGCCGGAAGTAATATTACGGATCTTTCCTTCTGGACTGACTATCACTTTGGTAGGAAATCCCTCAACGGCATAATCACTGACAACGCGGCCGCCGCCCTCTTCGGGATTGTACACATTCACCCAGGGCAGATCATACTTTTTGAGTGCAGCCTCCCACTTGTCGCGAGGATCGCTGCATGCCACCCCGATTATCTCCAGTTCCGGCTTATATTTTGCATAAGCCTCCTTGAGTGCCGGAAATCCCTTGATGCACCACGGACACCAGCTCCCCCAGAAATCTATCACCACCCATTTCCCCCGGAAATCGGAAAGCGAGACATCCTTTCCTTCGCGGGTCCTGAATGTGAAATCCGGCGCATCCACGTTGCCGCTCTGCAGCTGCACCTTGCGGCGCTCAGCCTCCTGCATCGCGACCACATATTCCTTCTGACGGTCAAGGAAGGGTTTCAACGGACTGTCCGCAGCCTCAGGGGTCATCTCTCCATAGGCCTTCAGGAAGTCATCCCCTTCAAGATGCATCACGGCAAACGGCACAGCCTCGCTGCGGGGATTGGCGGCGATATAATCGCTGAAAAGCCTGTTGTAGTCCTCCTGCAGCTTCGATATTTTTTCCTCGGTGGCTGTTCCGTTGCCGGTCATCATGCGATATTCCGCCATGATCCTGCCGGCATCCGAATCGAGACGGGCTATGTCGGCCATCATCGGCGAACCGCTTACAGAGTAGCTCAGCGGAGAGACCGAATCAATATCCACAGTAAAATTATCGCCAGGCCGGCTATAGAGCACCACATATTCCCTTTCCGATATCGGCAGCACATATTGGGCCGGTCCGTCAGGCAAAGTCTTGATTACGAAACGACCGTTCACCGGCTTCACGTTATCGCGCGCCGACTGAGGCCGGTCCTGCCGCGACTTTACCAGATCGGAGATATATCCATACTCGAAAGAATATCCCTCGTCCGGATTCGCGCCTATTCCCTTGGGGAGATTCACCGTAATATCGGCCGAGACACTCCCGGCTCCTGCAAGCAGCATCAGACCTGCCAACAGTTTTTTGTCAATGTTTATCATGATCTTCTATTTTTCATTACATTTGTTTTTCAATACATTTATAAGGCGGGACACAAACTCATGGTTCTTCATCCCCCAGTGCGGAGCCACCACATCAGCCGGAGGAGACGACGCGAGAAATCTCTCGATGGCGATTCCGCGCGGCACCTCCGCGACAATCCTCACGCAGAGTTCAAGATAACTCTCCGGAGTATAGCTGGGTACGCTCAATTCTTTATTCTCGATCATCCTGCAGAGCGGGGTATTCTTAAGCACCTGAAGATGATGCATCTTGATGGAATCCACCGGGAGAGCGCATACGCGGCGTACCGTATCGAGCACCATCCCGTCGGTCTCCCCGGGCAGCCCCGCTATCAGATGGACTCCAACATGCAATCCTGCCGACACAAGACGGAGTATGGCATCCTCCGCAATCGCCGAATCATGCCCGCGGTTTATGGCAAGCAATGTGGTGTCGTGGAGGGTCTCTACTCCGAGTTCAACAAATACTGGACGCGTTCGGTTGATGTCCCGGAGCAATTCCACAGTCTCCGCCGGCAGTGTGTCGGGGCGCGTAGCCACGGCAAGCCCAACCACTCCCTCCACCGCCACCGCCTCGTCGTAAAGCCGCCTGAGCTCTCCGGCCGAAGCCCGGTATGTATTTGTATAAGACTGGAAATAGGCAATATACCTCATGTCGGGATACTTACGACCAAAAAACTTCTTGCCGGCCTCAAGTTGCGCCGCTACCCCCTCTGTCCCGAAGCAATAGGCAGGAGTGAAGGAACGGTTGTCGCAGTAGATGCATCCGCCGGTACCGATTGTGCCGTCACGGTTGGGACAGCCGAAACCGGCATTCACCGAAATCTTCTGTACCTTTACGCCAGGGAACACCCGGGCCATATATTCCGAATAGTCAGTATAAAAATCATTCATATCATCTTGTGAGACATCCACGCGATTTCATCATGTCTGCCACAGTAAGGACGGCCATCGCCTCCACAACGGGAACAGCCCTTACCGCCACGCATGGGTCATGCCGTCCCTTGGGCGGAATCACCACTTCATTACCCTCCGTATCGAAAGTTTCCACAGGCCGCATCAGTGTGGGCGCAGGCTTGAAATGAACAGTCATCGTCACCGGCATACCGTTTGATATTCCTCCCTGCACTCCTCCAGAATGATTGGATTCACACGTCAGATTCAATCCGTCACCGGTTTTCACAAACCTGTCCACAGACTCCGACCCGAGCGCCGAGGATGCCGCCACGCCGTCACCTGTCTCGAATGCCTTGACGGCGTTTATGCTCATCATTGCCGCGGCCAGACGCGCATTGAGTTTGTCATAGACCGGCTCCCCGACACCGACCGGCAGTCCGGTGACTACGCATCTTACCGCGCCGCCCACAGAGTCTCCACACGCCGCGACGGTGTCAACATCCGGTCCGGGAAGCAATTCCGCGCGCACCGAGACTCCGAGTGTGTCAAGCCATTGGCGGCATATCGCGCCGGCCACCACCCTCGATACGGTCTCGCGGGCACTGGAGCGGCCGCCACCTCTGAAATCATGTATACCGTATTTTTTCCAATATGTATAATCCGCATGGTTGGGCCGGAATCTCCCCTCGATGGCTGCATAATCTTCGCTCCGCGCATCGCGGTTTCGCACTATGAATCCTATCGGAGTCCCAAGCGTACGACCGTCGGGAGCTATCCCCGACAGGATCTCCACCTCATCAGATTCCTTGCGCTGCGAGACTCCGGGGGCATGACCGGGACGTCGGCGCGCCACATCACGCCGCACCGCGTCAAGGTCTATAAGCACAAGGGGCGGCATCCCGTCGAGGACGCCACCCATTGCCGGACCGTGGCTTTCGCCAAAAGTCGTGAGCCGTATCAGTTCTCCTATGCTGTTCATGCCGGATCGGACCTATCTGTCCATCGTCACAAGAAGTTCCGCATTATTGCGCGTCATCTCCATCCGCTTCTTTATGAACTCCATTGCTTCCACCGAATTCATGTCGGAGAGGTAGTTGCGCAGGACCCACATCCTGTTGAGCGTCTCCTGCGGGAGGAGAAGGTCATCGCGGCGCGTGGAACTTGAAATGATGTCGACAGCCGGGAATATCCGCTTGTTCGAAAGTTTACGGTCCAGCTGAAGTTCCATATTGCCAGTACCCTTGAACTCTTCGAATATGACCTCGTCCATCTTTGAGCTGGTCTCGGTCAGGGCCGTTGCAATGATGGTAAGCGAACCCCCGTTCTCGATATTACGGGCAGCGCCGAAGAAACGCTTGGGACGCTGCAAGGCATTGGCGTCGACTCCACCCGACAGGATTTTGCCGGAAGCCGGCGACACGGTGTTATAGGCACGTGCAAGACGCGTGATCGAGTCAAGCATTATCACCACATCGTGACCACTCTCCACCAGTCGTTTTGCCTTCTCAAGCACAAGTCCCGCTATCTTGACATGACGTTCCGCCGGCTCGTCGAATGTCGACGCTATCACCTCGGCATTCACGCTGCGGCTCATGTCGGTCACCTCCTCAGGACGCTCGTCGATGAGCAGCATTATTATGTAAGTGTCGGGATGGTTCTCTGAAATAGCGTTCGCTATATCTTTGAGAAGAATCGTCTTACCGGTCTTGGGAGGCGCCACGATAAGTGCTCGCTGCCCCTTGCCGATCGGCGAGAACATATCCACCACGCGTGTAGAGATATTATTATGCTTGCCGCCGGTAAGGTCGAATTTCTCATCCGGAAAGAGAGGCACAAGATGCTCGAAAGGCACTCTGTCGCGTACCACTTCGGGAGAAAGGCCATTCACTGAAAGCACCCTGCACAGGGGAAAATACTTCTCGCCGGGGCGCGGGGGCCTGATTCCTCCCTCCACCACATCGCCGGTCTTGAGACCGTTGTCGCGTATCTGCTGCTGTGTCACATATACGTCGTCAGGGCTGCCAAGGTAATTATAGTCGCTTGAACGCAGGAATCCGTATCCCTCGGGAAGCACCTCAAGCACACCACAGGTGGTGAGGATACCCTCGAAGTCGAACATTGTCTCCTGCTGGCGACCGCTGGCCTCTTGCTGCTGGAACTGGCGCTGCTGCTGGCGTTGCTTCTTGGTGAGATGCTTCTGCTGTCTGGCAGCGGCCTGAACCTGAGCGACAGATGGTTCGGCAATTATGATGGGCGCCTGTGCAGCCGCAACGGCGGCCTCATGAATCTGCTGCTGACTCCGCGGCGTGAAGGTTCTCCCCTTGGCCGAAGTGAAGAATGATCCGAGCGACGGTTTTGTACCGGGCTGCGGCAGCTGACGGCTTCTGAATTCCTTTTGCACAGGGCGTTCTTCGCGCTCGGCGCTGGCCTCTGACATCCCCCCCACATCGGCTACGTCCTGAGTGCAGTCTTCAGTCTCCGCAGGATTTTCAGGCACCGATGAACCTGCATTATCCGGCACCTCTTCCCGAAAGGACTCTTCCTGACTTGCCACAAGCGCGGGAAGCAATGCAGATGTCTGTTCCTCCTTGTCAAAAATAGAGATAACTTCCCTTGACGGTGCTGCCTGAGGCTCTTCATTCTTCGGCTTGCGGCCCGGCTTACGACCCGGTTTTGCCTTGACCGGAGCTTGCTGCGCCGGAGTCTCTGTCGGCTCTGAGTCTGTCGTTTTAAGTTCTTCTGCTGTTTCCTCCGCGACCTTAGGCTTGCGACCGCGCTTCTTGGGGCGCGCTTCGGATGCCGCCTCCGGTATCGTCGCCGCATCATCTTCTAAAGATTCACTCTTCGCGGTCTTGTCGGTCTTTTTGGCACGAGGCTTACGCTCGCGCGAAGGGCGCGGCTTGATTTTCGCCGCCTCTTCCTTGGCCACCTGTGCCGAGGCGTTGTCTATTACATAATAGGCCATCTCCTCCTTGTTGTCGGTATGGCTCTTCTTCATTCCCATCGATTCGGCGAGCGCGCGGAGCTGCGTGTCATCCATCGACATCAGTTCATCAAAACTTTGCATATTCTTGCTAAGATATCTCTTTTGTCCGGCATCTTCATCCCAACTGACGAACGTTAAACCGCTCTCACTTACACAGTTGACCTTGACCGGCAGTATATATTTTTACGGGAAAGGGCCTGAGTCCCGGGTTATGGACTCAGCATATCGGATATAAATTGTTGGAAACAGAATGCACCTGATGCGTCATTCCAGATTTTACAACAAAAATAAAATGGTATCGGTTTTCGAAATCTTCGGGGACTTCAGCCATTGAATAAGCGATGCTTCACAGACACACCATCCGGAGAACATCCCGTCCCTTTTACTCTGCAAAGTTAATAAAAAATTCCGAACTGACAAATTTATATTGCACTTCTGCCAGTATTCCGCCGGTTTTTATCCGTTAACTTTTTTTATTAAACCGCCTCTAAACTTTCCCCGCCGTCACGGCATCTTATTATCATTAATACCCGATTCCATTTTCTTAAAGTCTATATCAGCTTTTCAATTCCAGATGAGAAAAACAATAGCATTTATCCTCGCCGCGCCACTGTTTGCCGCAGCCGCCATCGCAGCCGATATCACAGGACGTGTCGTCGACAGTTCCTCCGAACCGCTCCCCGGCGCATCAGTGAGGCTTCTCGAAAATGATTCCGTGACACGCGCACTTGCCGTGGCCGATGTCGACGGACGGTTCTCCATCCCGTCGATAAAGCCCGGAAACTATTCTCTGAGCCTGACTATGACAGGCATGGATACAGTGACCCGGACTCTCGCAGTGCCAGCAACCGACACCATTCTCAACGTAAGAGACATAACCCTCACCGAAACCTCCATCACTCTGAAAGAGGCCGTTGTCACGGCTGTGAAAGCCGCAGTCGTGGCCAGGCAGGACACTCTTGAATTCAACGCCGGTTCCTACGCCACAAAACAGAATGCCACAGTAGAGGATCTTCTCAAGAAACTGCCTGGAGTCCAGGTTGGGAGTGACGGTTCGATAACATCCAACGGCAAGACCGTAACCAAGATTCTTGTCGACGGCAAG
>DERZ01000046.1:43594-48088 GCA_002361155.1 Porphyromonadaceae bacterium UBA3327
GATTCTTGTCGACGGCAAGGAATTTTTCGGCGACGATCCCACCGCAGCATCGAAAAACCTTCCTTCGGAGCTGGTCGACAAAGTGCAGGTAGTTGACCGCAAAAGTGACCTGGCGCGCCTCACCGGAGTTGATGACGGAGAAGAGGAGACCGTGATAAACCTTACAGTCAAGAAACAGATGAAAAACGGATGGTTCGGAACCGTGAACGGAGGCTACGGCACCGACGGCCGATACGAAGGAAGTTTCAACGTCTCCACGTTCACCAACAACCAGCAGATTTCAATCATCGGAGGCGCCAACAACACCAACGATCTTGGATTCGGTGATTCCGGACGCGGGCGCTTCATGAATTTCGGCCCATCCGGAGGAATAACGTCATCGCAGAGAATTGGCCTCAATTTCAATGTGGGACGCACCGACTCGTTACGCTTCGGCGGAAATATCTTCTATTCCCATTCCGACCGCCGGGCCACAAGCCGCACCGACACGCAGTTTCTCTTTCCAGACTCGGTAAGCTACAGCAATTCAGGCAGCAGCTCTATCGACAGAGGACACAACGTGAGCGGAAACTTCCGTCTCGAATGGAAAATCGACGCCAACAACACCCTCGACTTCCGGCCATCTTTCTCATTCAACTCCCGCCGCTCGGAACTGAACGACACCGCGCTGCTCCGCTCCGGAGACGCCGCACTTACAAAAGTAAACACCAACCGCACACGGCGCTTCAACAACGGCACAAGCTGGAACGCCGACGGCAATCTTATTTTCAACCACAATTTCCCGTCTCGTCCCGGACGTTCATTCAGCATCCAGACCCGGTACTCCTTCTCCTCCACCATCCAGCGCACCACATCGTGGAACCAGATTCTATATTATCTTAAGGAGGATGATTCCGAAGATCTGTACCGCTATCTCTTCTCGAAGCAATGGAACAACTCTGTGGAGGGCCGGTTCACATGGACGGAGCCTCTCGGCGACCCTTCGCACGGGAATTTCCTACAGGGAGCCTACAGAATCCAATACAGATTCAACAACGCCGACAAAGACACCTATGACATCCCCGACCAGGACTTGTCCTCTCCCGGATTCACGCCTCAGGATTTCTCCTCCATTCCTACTGACGCCATTTTCAACACGCAGCTTTCCAACCGCTTCCGAAACACCTTCTCCACGCAGGAACTACGACTCGGCTATAAGAAAATACACAGTAAATACAATCTTGAGGCCGGGCTTGTATTCTCTCCGTCATCAAGCGAGAGCAACGACCTGATAGACCAGGCAAGGAACGTGCCGGTACACTGGGTATGGAACGTCGCTCCTTTCGCACGGTTCCGGTACAAATTCTCCAAGACTTCAAGCATCAGGGCCTACTACCGCGCCAGCACCTCCTCTCCCTCCATATCCAGACTGCAGCCTGTGGCCGATGTGTCGGACCCTCTCAACATAACCGTGGGTAACCCAGACCTCAAACCTGAGTTCACACAGAGCATCGGTCTGCATTTCAACAACTATAATTCCGAAAGCCAGCAGAGTCTGTTCGCGGCCCTGCGCGGACAGTACACCTCCGACGTAATCGTGGCCCGCACCGTAACAGACAAGACCACCGGCGGACGTACCACCACCTACACCAACTCTTCAGGTAATTACAACGTCATGGCAATGGCAATGCTGAACCAGCCCTTACACACCAGCAAATTCCGTTTCTCGGCAAGGATGATGGCCAACTACACAAGCTCGGCAGGATTCATCAACGGCGACTTCAACCGTTCCGGCAACCTCAACGTCGCACCGAATCTCGGCATCACATTCTCTTCCCCACTTTTCCAGATGTCGGTCAATCCCACATACACCTTCAGCATGGCCTCCAACACCCTTAAGCTGCAGCCAAACCGCTATACCCACACCTATGGCTTCACTGCCGACGCCACGCTGACGCTTCCATTCGGGCTTGATATATCGACCGACATCGCGTTCGACAAATCTTCCGGATTCTCCAGCGGTTTCAACATCGAGCAATGGCTCTGGAATGCCCAGATTTCCTATTCCTTCCTGCGCGACAGGAGCCTCACCGTCTATGCCCGTGCCTACGACATACTCGGACAGAACAAGAATATCTCCCGCAGCATATCGGCAGACATGATCTCCGACAACAGCTACAATGATCTTACCAAATATGTGATGTTCGGTGTCACCTGGACCTTCAACACCATGAAGAAACGGAATACCGCCGACATTCCCGAAGAATTCGACGGACCTCCGGCCCCACCTCCCGGCGAACTTAAAGAAAAAGGTGGCGGTTTCAGAGGCGCCCCCGCAGGCCCACCTCCCGGCCAGCGGATTCCATAACAATACGGGGTATGCAAGCGTTATAAGGGAAATAATCCGGATTTATGAAAAAACTACCTTTTCTTCTGGCGGCAGTCTGCCTCACGGCCCTGCTCGCATCAGCCTGGGACATCCATGAAAAATGGTCCGGGCCCAAGATCATGACCATCAGCCTCGGCTGGCATCCCGACATCCTGCCTGGATACGAGGCGAGATTCGTTAACCAGGGAATCGCCTTCGACGGACCGTGCCGGAGCACGATCATCCGCCGGATGTCGAAGCAGCCGTCGCGCCGCGCCTACCTGTACATACATGGATTCAACGACTATTTCTTCCAGAGCGAAATGGGAGTGCGGCTGGCGGACAGCGGATACAACTTCTATGCCGTCGACCTGCGTCGCTACGGACGCAGCAAACTTCCCTGGCAATATCCCTTCGACATCCGCAACCAGAAGGAATATTTCAACGACATAGACTCCGCCCTCGCGCAGATCCGTCGCGACGGCAACACCGACATCACACTCTCCGGCCACTCCACAGGCGGCCTGACAGTACTCCTCTTCGCGGCTGAACGCGGAAAGGATATCGGAGTGGACCGGGTCGTCACCAACTCCCCCTTTCTCGACTGGAACTATTCCCCGTTCATGCGCAAGGTGGCCATACCCACAGTCGCGGCGCTGAGCAGGATTCTCCCTGAATCAAAAGTGACGCAGTCGCACTGCGACGGATACGGCGAGAGTCTGCTCAAGGAATACCACGGAGAATGGACCTACAACACCGACTGGAAAATGATATACTCTCCGCCGGTCACATTCCAATGGATACGCTCCATCGACCATGCCCACTCCCTCCTGCAGAAAAAGCGCCGTGACATCGCCGTGCCTGTACTGGTGATGCACAGCAGCCGTAAGGTCACCGGATGCGACTGGACTCCCGAGTTCCAGACCGGAGACTGTGTGCTCGATCCTGACATGATAGCCCGTATCGGGGCCACCCTCGGTTCCGAACGCCAGGTTGCGACCATCGACAGCGGAATCCATGACCTCATCCTCAGCGAATTCCGGCCCCGCGAAGCCACCTACGACACCATCTTCAAATTCCTCCGGGAATACCGCGCCAAATAATCCGCCGGCTGTGCTGCGCAGATTTGCACCAATCATAATTATTTGTTAAATTTGCGGAATGGAAAATAAACCTGCTGACAGACTATCATTTCAGGAACTGCGGCAGACCGCGGCCCTTGCCGCAGAGATGCGCGACAGACTCTGGCCCCGGCTCGACGAGCTGGAGCGGAATCAGTTGCGCGATTCCGTGCGCGGCGGCATCCGGGCAGCATACGACGCGCACGACTCCAAAGGAATCCCGACGGCCATCATCACACTGCAGACAGGCATAGCTTTCGCCGATATGGTCGACCCTGACCACAATATCCTCGTGGCCATCATCCTGAATGCCATGGTGCGCCTCGGCATCCTCGACATAGCCGACGTCCGGCGGGACTGGGGCGACGACATCGCGTCGCTCATCGAAGGCATGCGGGCCGTCAAGAAATACTCGGCCAGAAACTCAGCCACAAATCAGGAGAATTTCCGGGGTCTCGTGCTCGCTCTCGCCCACGACATACGCGTCATTATAATAATGATTGTGGAAAGCCTTGTGCTCATGCGCTCGATCAACCGGCATCCCGACGACAACTGGGTACGCAACGTCGCCTTCGAGGCCGACTGCCTATATGCGCGCCTCGCACACCGTCTCGGACTCTACAAGATCAAAGGGGAACTTGAAGATCTGGCCCTGAAATACACCAACCGCGAGATATATACCCAGATAGCGCACAAGCTCAACGAAACCAAACGATCGCGCGACGCCTACATCAAGGCGTTCATCGACCCGGTGAAGGCGCGCCTCGAAGAGGCCAGTCTGAATTTCGAGATCAAAGGACGGACCAAATCCATCTCTTCCATCTGGAACAAAATGAAGAAACAGAAGGTGGACCTCCCCGGCATCTACGACCTCTTCGCCATCCGCGTGATCATAGACACGCCGCGCGAGCGCGAGAAGATGGATTGCTGGACCGCCTACTCCATCCTTGCCGACATGTACACCGCCAACCCCTCTCGCATGAAGGACTGGATATCGCTCCCCAAGAGCAACGGCTACGAGTCGCT
>DERZ01000046.1:48393-65372 GCA_002361155.1 Porphyromonadaceae bacterium UBA3327
AGCAACGGCTACGAGTCGCTCCACGCCACCGTGATGGGACCCGGCAACAAATGGGTGGAGGTGCAGTTCCGGTCGCGGCGCATGGATCTTGTGGCGGAAAAGGGCCTGGCGGCCCACTGGCGCTACAAGGGAGTCAAGGCCGACAACACCGACCAGTGGATGAACAATATCCGCGACATCCTCGAAAGCGCCGACAGCGGCCCGATGCGGCTGATGAAGAACCTCAACGCCGACCCGCTTGGCAAGGAAGTATTCGCCTTCACTCCCAAGGGAGACCTTTTCAGGCTCACCGGAGGAGCCACGGTGCTCGACTTCGCCTTCCACATCCACACCAACATCGGCGCGCATTGTACCGGAGCGATTGTCAACGGGGCGCATAAACGCCTTAACTACAAGATTCAGAACGGAGACACAGTCGAGATCCTCACCTCCGCCAACCAGCAGCCACGTCAGGAATGGCTCTCGATAGTCAACTCCACCAAGGCCCGCAACAAAATCAAACAAAGTCTCAACGAAGAGAAACAGCGGCTCGCAGACATAGGCAAGGAGACGCTCATGCGCAGAGCGAAAAACCGCAAGCTCGAACTTGACGACGCGGTGATGATGCGCCTGATAAAAAAGCTGGGATACAAATTCCTGCTCGACTTCTTCTCCGACATGGGTGAAGACAAAATAGACCCCGGGCGTTTTCTGGACAATTACCGCGACTTCATCACCCGCGACGCGGGAGAGGAGGAGAAAGTATCGGCCGAAGAGTTCCATCTCCGCACCGGGCCGGAAGAGAAGCAGGGCGCCGACGTGCTCGTGATAGGCGAGAAATCGCTCAACGGACTCAGCTACAAATTTGCCAGATGCTGCAATCCGATCTACGGCGACGGCGTCTTCGGATTCATCTCGAGCGACGGCGTGGTGAAGATTCACAAGGAAGGATGTCCCAATGCAGACCATATCCGCGCACGGTATCCCTACCGCGTGATACGCGCGGACTGGAGCGGGAAGTCCGGACAGACCCTGCCGGCCACCCTGCGGGTGATCGGCAACGACGACATAGGCATTGTGGCCAACATCTCCTCCATAATCTCGAATGAAAACAATGTGTCGCTGCGGAATATATCCATCGACTCCCACGACGGCATTTTCCAGGGATACCTCGTGGTCGGCGTCACCGACAACCGGCAGCTGACATCACTCATCAAGAAAATAAAGACAGTAAAAGGCGTGAAAGACGTTCAAAGAACCTGACAGTATATGAAAAAATGGATGACAGGAGCGCTCCTGCTCGTGCTTGCGGGATGTGGCTCCGGAAACAAAGGAGAACAGGCCAAGGCGGATTACAACCGGTCGCTCGGCGACTCCATAGAAATAGCGCGTCAGGAGATCGACTCCTGCAACAACCGGATAAAAGTGCTTCGCGACAAAGTGGGACAATGGCTCGTCAACTTCACCGAGGTAAACAATCCGCGCGAAGCCGGAGGTTATCTCATCTACACCAGGATGAAGGACAAATATCCCCTCACGTCGTCCGGCATCGTGGCGCGCATCAACGACAACGGCCAGTTTGAGCTGATTGCCGCTCTTAATCCGGGACAGTTCGACCAGATCAGCGTCTCTTCTGAAGGTAACGAGGCAAAAAGCACTGTAGTTCCCAACGACCAGGCACTCAACTACCGCAACGGGCAGATGACCACAGTGATGTTCTCCGGCAAGGAAGCGGACGAAATCGGACGGCTGATATCCACCAACGCAATGAACCGCGTTATGGTCGCTTTCTATGACAATGGCAAACTACGCGTCAAAAATCCAATCGACACGCAATATGCCAACATGATTATGGCCACATGGCAGCTATATTCCGACCAGCGCGAGGCAAACCGCCTCGAACGCCGCGCACAGATGCTACATGAAAAAGTTAACCTTCTACGCGCACACCGCGACCGCAACGGTGGCCTCGACGGCGACACTGTACGCTGACATTTCATAAGCCACATTCTGGAACATTCGGCCCCGGGGAAACGTTTCCTATATATAAATTATTGGAAATTATAAGAAAAAATTGGACATGAAGGATTTCAACAAGGACTATATGGACCTGGCGGCACGCCTTTCGCTTGAGAACATCGACCGCGGAGGAGGCCCTTTCGGAGCGGTTATCGTACGCGACGGCGAGGTAATAGCCACGGGGGTCAACTCCGTCACCGTCGACAATGACCCCACGGCACACGCCGAGGTCAACGCCATCAGGCATGCCTGCGGCCGGCTCAACACATTCCGGCTCGAAGGATGCACCGTTTACTCCAGCTGCGAGCCCTGCCCTATGTGCCTCTCCGCGCTATACTGGGCCGGTGTCCGCAAGATTTTCTACGGCAACACCAAGGAGGACGCCGAGGCCATCGACTTCTCCGACAAGTTCATCTATGAGGAACTCGCACACCCGGCAGGTTTGCGCCGGCTTCCGGCAGTCCACGTGGACAGCGCCGAAACCATACGCGCATTCGAGAAATGGGCCGCCAAGAGCGACAAGACTCCGTACTGATGATCCGTACAGACCACCCCTTAAATACAACTATCATGACTTTAGACAGCAAGGACATCGAATTTCTCGATAAAAAAGGGATATCGGAAGAGCAGCTACGCGAACAACTCGAGATGATCCGCACAGGCTTCCCCTACCTGAGGCTCGAGGCCGCTGCGACGCCTGGGCACGGCATCTCCGAAATCAATGCGGAAATGGCTCTCGGAGCCCTCAGCTGCTGGGAAACATTCCTCCAGCAGGGAGGCAAGGTGATCAAGATGGTTCCTGCCAGTGGTGCGGCATCCAGAATGTTCAAGGACATATTCGCCTTCATCAACGGCAAAACGGAGAAACCCGACACCGACTTCCTCCGGCTATTCTTTGACAAGATCGAAAAATTCGCGTTCTTCCCCAGCCTCAACTCGGCGTGTGTATCGCTCTACGGAAAGAGCGTGGCCACACTGATGGATGAGAAGAAGTACAAGGATGTTGCCCGCGCGCTCATAGAAAGCGACGGTCTCGACTACGGACGTCTCCCCAAGGCACTGCTGGAATTCCACAAGGTGCAGGGACGCAGCCGCACGGCCCTTGAGGAGCACCTCGCCGAAGGAGCACAGTATGCGGCCGGACGCGACCGCAAGGTGCATGTCCATTTCACCCTCTCCGACTCCCACCTCCCTCTCGCCAGAATCAAGGTTGAGGAGACATCCGGACATCTCGGCCACTACTACAATGCGGACTATGACATAACCTACAGCGTACAGAAACCGTCGACCGACACCATCGCGGCCAATCTCGACGGCACCCCCTGCCGCGAGGATGGTCATCTCTTCTTCCGTCCAGGCGGCCACGGCGCATTGATCGAGAATCTCAACGACCTTGACGCCGATGTGATCTTCATCAAGAATATCGACAACGTGGTGGGCGATGACCGCCGCGAATCGACCATCCACTACAAGAAGGTTCTCGGCGGTACGCTCGTAGCCGTGAAGCAGCGCATCGACCAATACTGCCGTCTGCTCAAGGCCGGAGTGCCCGATGAAAATAAACTCGACGAAATGCTCCACTTCCTGCGTTCAGTGCTCTGCATCACCCGCGACGGAGCCGACGGCATGGACACCGCCGGAAAAGCAGCATATATTTTCTCGAAACTCAACCGCCCGCTGCGTGTCTGCGGAATGGTCCGCAACAGCGGAGAACCGGGCGGAGGCCCCTTCCTCGTCTATAATCAGGACGGCACGGTCAGCCCGCAGATTCTCGAATCCACCCAGATAAACCACGCCAACCCCGCCGACGAGAAAATCTTCCGCGAGGCCACCCACTTCAATCCCGTGGATCTCGCCGTAGCCACCAGGGACTTTGAAGGCCACAAGTTCAATCTCCCAGATTTTGTCGACATGTCGACATGCTTTATCTCCGAAAAAAGCCGCGACGGCGTGGAGATAAAGGCTCTCGAACTCCCTGGCCTGTGGAACGGCGCCATGAGCGACTGGAACACCATCTTCATCGAAGTGGCAGCCGAGACATTCAACCCGGTCAAGACCGTCAACGACCTTCTCCGCCCCGCCCATCAGCCCCTCTGACAGCCAGCTCTGCATTTTTCTCTTTATGATATGAGGATTTTTTCGTAATTTTGCATCTGCACATCATAATTTCCTCATTGAGAAAAAACAGACACATATACAGGATAGTGTTTACGGCAGTTGCCATCGTGACCGCGATGACAACTGCCTTCACGTATGCCCGACAGCCAGGAAATACGCTCGATTCCTCCACTAAAAAGAAGACCTACAGGCCAGGCAGCGCCTGGACCCTGTCCTGGCCCCTCGGAAGCCATATAGATAGCACTGTCGACACTGTGCTGTACAACTACCAGCGCAATTTCGTGCCGGCTCTCGTCACCGACGCCTGGGCCACCACCGGCCAGCTCTCCGGGCCGGGTCTCGACATGATTTATTTCGGCCGCCCGGCTGCCGGGACATTCTTTTTCAACGACGCCATCGAGAAATGGGTGCCCTCTTTCTCAAAGCAGAAATTCTATAACGTCTACATCCCGATGACCCTCCTCTCCTACAATCTCACCTGGGACAAGCAGACAAAGACAGACTGGCTCCAGGCAGTCTTCGCAGGAAACGTGAACCGTAAGATCGGCATCGGGGCATGGGTGGACTTTCCATATACATTGGGAAGCTACGCGGAACAGGCCACCAAGGAACTGGCATTCGGCATCCAGGGATACTACACCGGCAGCCGCTACGAGATGCAGGCCTTCTACAACCACTACGACCATACCAACAAAGAGAACGGAGGCATAACCGACGACCGGTACATCACCGATCCGGGGGCAGTGCAGGGAGGCGTGACAAGCGTCCAGGACAAGAGCATCCCCGTCAACCTCACCAACACCCACAACACTGTGAAAGGCTCCGAATTCTATATGTCTCACGCATATAAACTCGGTTTCTGGCGCGACATCACCCAGGAAACCGACACTGTGAAACGCGAGGAATTCGTGCCCGTCACCAAATTTGTCTACTCCTTCCGGCTCCTCGACAACGAACGCTTCTTCATCAACACCACGCCTCCGGCCGACGGGTTCTGGCCCCACACCTACTTCGATCTGTCACGCACGGAGGATACCGCCCGCTACTGGGCCGTCGACAATTCATTCGGCATCCAGATGATCGAAGGCTTTCAGAAATGGGCCAGATTCGGACTCTCTGCCTACGCCACATGGACAGTGGACCGCTGGTGGTACCGCTCTTTGGGGTCATCGGAACTTCGCGAAAGCGGCATGACCCCGGAAGAGGTGGCCGAAGCGGGACTCACTCCCATGCCGGAAGGTGCGGAATTCAACCCGCTCCGCACCCGCAACCGCCTCTGGATCGGAGGCCGGCTGGAGAAAAGGCGGGGAAAGACCATCAGATATTCGGCCGACGCCAGATTCGGCATACTCGGTGACGCAGCCGGCGAAATCGACATAAAAGGCTCAATAGTAAGCCGGTTCAGACTCGGCAACGACACGGTGCGGATTGAGGCCGACGGTTTTTTCAAGAATCTTGAGCCGAACTACATGTACCGCCACTATTACGGCAACCACTACATCTGGAACAATGACTTCGGCAAGATACGCAGTTTCCGCGCCGAAGGACGTCTGCACATCCCATGGTCATGGACCACACTCTCAGCCGGCGTGGAGAACGTGCAGAATCATATCTACTTCAACCCGCAGTGTCTCCCGGTCCAGCATCCGGGACATATCCAGATATTCTCCGCGCGACTCCAGCAGAATCTCCGTTTCGGGATATGGAACTGGGACAACACCCTGACATACCAGGCGACCTCCGACTCCGACATCCTGCCTCTTCCTGCATTTACCATCTACAGCAACATGTACCTTCATTTCAAGGCATTCCGCGCACTGACAGTTCAGATTGGCGTGGACTGCAACTATTATACCAGGTACCGGGGCATGATGTATCAGCCCGCCACAATGGCATTCCACGTGCAGGGAGACAACCCGACATATATCGGTGGATATGCTTTCGGGAACGTGTATCTGACCTGCAAACTCTACAAGGTGCGCTTCTTCGTTATGTGCAGCCACCTAAACGAGCGCTGGTTTTCCCGCGACAGTTTCTCTCTTCCCCACTACCCCCTAAACCCGCGCGAGTTCCGCTGCGGTCTATCGATCGACTTCGCCGACTGATAACTACAGTAACCAAACATAGCCAAGCCATAAAAAAACGAATCCGACTCTTTGTCGGATTCGTTTTTTTATGGCTTATCCTCCATTGAGGGAAGACTGGTTACTTTTATTTTTCCAGTTTGAGAACGGGAATCTGGAGTTTCTCGCAAAGGTTTGTAATCATGTCGCGGGTCATTGCATCGAGATCGAACTCCGGACGCCAGCCCCACTCCTCGCGGGCGCAGGTGTCGTCGAGAGAGTCCGGCCATGAGTCGGCAATGGCCTGACGCAGCGGATCCAGCTCATACTCCATCTTGAAGCCGGGGATATACTCACGTATCTTGGCGGCGATAATCTCGGGGTCGAAGCTCATCGACGCGATGTTGAAGGAGTTGCGGTGGACAAGCTTCGTAGGGTCGGCCTCCATGATTTCAACAGCAGCGCGAAGCGCGTCGGGCATGTACATCATGTCCATGAAAGTGCCGGGCTTCAGCGGGCATTTGAAAGTCTCGTTCTTCACAGCCGAATAGTAGATGTCTACGGCATAGTCTGTTGTGCCGCCGCCGGGAAGAGTGGTATAGGAGATAAGGCCGGGGAAGCGCACCGAACGGGTGTCGACACCGAAACGCTTTGCGTAGTAGTCGGAAAGGAGCTCTCCGCTCACCTTGGTCACGCCGTAGATGGTCTCCGGACGCTGGATGGTGTCCTGCGGGGTCTTGACGTGGGGGGTGGAGGGGCCGAAGGAGCCGATGGAACTGGGGGTGAATACCGCGCAGCCTTTCTCACGCGCCACTTCGAGAGTGTTGTAGAGACCACCCACGCCGATAGCCCATGCGAGCTGCGGTTTTGCCTCGGCCACAGCCGAAAGCAGGGCCGCCAGGTTATAGATGGTGTCGATCTTGTATTTGTCGACCACGGCCGCTATCTGCTGGGGGTCGGTGATGTCGACTACCTCCGCCGGGCCGCTTTCCAGCAGAATCCCTTTGGGAGGTGCGGCAGGAATATAGCCGCATACCACGGTGCCCTGCGGATAGAGGGCACGAAGTTTCATGATGAGTTCGGAGCCGATCTGTCCGGTGCCTCCGATGACAAGGATATTCTTCATCTTATGTCGGTAATAAATTTAAGGCGGCGTTCCGATCCAGGCCTCTCCGCAACATGCGGATGGTGTGGGAACGGCCGTTCGTGGAATTCACTGCAAAAATAGAAATTTTTTCGCTAAAAATAATCAATGAATGCCAAATATTTTTTAAATTTGTGGTCATAAAACGGTGCGCCGCGGCAAAGCGGCGCCCTCAACATTCCAATATCATGTACAAGAATTTCAAGACACATCTTCAGAAAGAACTTCAGGAGATCAAGGATGCGGGGCTATACAAGAACGAGCGCGTGATTGTCACTCCGCAGAGCAGCGACATCGAGGTGGCAGGCACAAAGGGCGAGGTGCTCAATTTCTGCGCCAACAACTATCTCGGCCTTGCCGACAACAGCCGTCTGATCGAGGCTGCAAAGAAGGCTATGGACCGTCGCGGCTACGGCATGTCGTCGGTGCGCTTCATCTGCGGCACCCAGGATCTCCATAAGGAGCTTGAGAAAGCCATCAGCGACTACTTCAAGACCGAAGACACCATCCTCTACGCCGCCTGCTTCGACGCCAACGGCGGTCTCTTCGAGCCTCTCTTCACCGAACAGGACGCCATCATCAGCGACGCCCTCAACCATGCCTCTATCATCGACGGCGTGCGCCTCTGCAAGGCAAAGCGTTTCCGCTACAACAACGCCGACATGGAGGACCTGGAGCGCTGCCTCAAGGAAGCGCAGGACTGCCGCTATCGCATCATCGCCACCGACGGCGTGTTCTCGATGGACGGTAACGTGGCTCCTATGGACAAAATATGCGAACTCGCCGAGAAATACGACGCGCTCGTGATGGTAGACGAAAGCCACTCCGCAGGCGTGGTCGGAGCCACCGGTCACGGCGTGGCCGAGAAATTCGACTGCTACGGCAAGATCGACATCTTCACCGGCACGCTTGGCAAATCGTTCGGCGGCGCCATGGGCGGTTTCACCACCGGACCCAAGGAGATCATCGACATGCTCCGCCAGCGTTCACGCCCCTACCTCTTCTCCAACTCTGTAGCCCCCTCGATCGTGGGAGCCAGCATCGAGATGTTCCGCATGCTCGGCGAGAGCGACGACCTCCACACCACGCTGATGGAGAACGTGGCTTATTTCCGCGACAGGATGCTTGCCGCCGGTTTTGACATCAAGCCCACGCAGAGCGCCATCTGCGCAGTGATGCTGTACGATGCAAAACTCTCGCAGGACTTCGCCGCAGAGATGCAGAAGGAAGGCATCTACGTCACCGGCTTCTATTATCCGGTAGTACCGAAGGGACAGGCCCGCATCCGCGTGCAGCTCTCCGCAGCCCACACCAGCGAGCAGCTCGACAAGGCCATCGCAGCCTTCATCAAGGTCGGCAAGAAGCTCGAGGTGATTAAATAATTTTCTCAGCGTATCAGGACTAAAAAAACCGGCGCCTCCTTCGGGAGCGCCGGTTTTTTTATTATAGGTGTTGGGGTTTCTTACTTGATGGCTATCTTGCGGCCTCCGGCGATGTAGATGCCGGCGGGGAGGTTGCGTGTGGTCTTGCCAACGCAGATACCCTCTACAGTATAGATACCATCTTCGAATACCTGATCAGCATCAATGGTAAGAATACCAACGAGCGACGGATTGAATTCGTATACGTGAGAAATCTCGGCACTTGCGTGTCCTGTCTGGTCGTTGGCGATATAGTCGGCATCACCAAGAGAACCCTTAGCAACCTTGAAGAGGTAATTGCCGGCCTCGGTAGGTGCAGGTTTGAATTCGAATGTGAATTCGGTCTGAGGCGCACTTGCACTTACATACGCTATTACACGGTAGTTCTGCTCAGTGCTCCATAGGACTGCTGCCAGATCACCTCCACCGTAGATGCCAAGAGCCTGGTCGAATGTGACGGTCACACTCGAGAGGTCACCTGTCGCCTGATCCAATGCGGGCTTGAAGGTAACAGGAACAATATCGAACTCAACTGCCTGAGCCGGATCCTTAAGACCCGTGAAGGTGTAGTTCAGCACGAGTTCATCGTTGGAGTGTCCCGTGGTGTTGTCGGCAAGCCATGCCTCGTCACCGAAGGATGCCTTCGGGATGGTGATGGTGTAATCGCCGTTTAAACTGGGCGTCTCGGTGAAGACAGCCTTCATCTGGTTGCCGAAGTTCACCTCGAGCATGGCCGTAGTGGAGAAGCTGCCATCCTTGGACGCGAATGTCACGGTTACGTTATCCTTAACCTTAACACTGCTGATATTGGTGGTGAAGGTCACCATCTGCAAAGCCTCCCACTGGATATCGTCGAAGTCAGTTGTCTGGTTAAGCTTGATAGGATTGGTCTTGGACACTGTAGCGTCATAAACAGTCGGCTCGGCAGCTGCGGCGATGGTATAGCTGAGGACGATCTCGCTGTCGTTGAGTTCATAGCTGGAATCGCTGTAAACCATGAATTCTCCAGCCGGGATTGTAATCTTATACTCACCGGGATCGGTTATTTTCTCGATCTTGGCACCGTCCTCATTCACGAAATAGAGGAATGTATATTCCAGCGACTGGAAATCGGAAGTATACTGCCAGTCAAGTCTTACCTTACAGTATTCCGCACCATCCTTCGTCAGAATAATCGGATTATCACCCATACAATCCACACCAGTATAGGGATCCTTGGGGAACATCTTGATGATGGAGAGTTCGCTGACCTCGCCACCGGCAGGATCGAACGTGATCAGACCCTGACCAGGCACAACAGACGTACCCTCGATGACATATTTGAGAGAGATTTCATCCTCGATATCCACAAAGCCCAATCCGCTATAGTATTCGAGAGATTTCGAAGGAATAACGACAGTATACTCTCCTGGATCGGTAATCTTATCTATTCTCGTTCCATTCTCATCCTTGAAATAAAGGTAAAAGTATTCTACCTTGGAATAGTCCGGTTTAAACGTGTAGTCAAAACCGATGTTACAGAATTTGGCTCCATCCTTATTGAGCCACATATCGCCTTTGGCGCTGATGTCTGTATACCCGTCCTTGGGATACAATTTTATCTCCGTAAGTTCTGTCTGATTCACTTCCAACGGATCAATAGAGAAGTAAGGATAATTATCGTCATTCAGTTCACCGCCGGATGTCTGTCCCTCCACAGTGTACTCATAGATGTACCATTCCTCGTTGGACAAGTCTGAGAAGCCGTCGCTGACAGATTTGACGGGGATGATGAGGCGGTAAACGCCAGACTCGGTCTGGGCAGTCTCGAGAGATACAGTGAACTCGGGACCATCAACCTGCACCGGCTGGTTTACGCCGCATACGCGCACGCCATCCTTTGTCACATACCAGTTCTTCGCGCCCCACGAAATGTAGTCCGCATGGGAAGCCGGCACTACGAGGTCAAGATTGAATGTATCAAGCTTGTCAAGCGTGCCTGAAGCAGGATCGATGGTGAAGAATGTGTTTGTGAACCCGGGGATCGCATCCACTGCCGGATCGAAACTTACGGTATATGTAAACTCGTATGCGTAAGAGTTCGTACCGATTTCCTGATTCTCGGCATTATACATGACAACTGAACCGGCCGGCATTTCGATCCTGTACTCGCCGTCAGCAGTCTGCGGAGTGCATGAAACGATGAAAGAGGATGTAAGTCCGTTTTCCTTTTCGTCCAGCCTCTTGTAGCTGAAATTGCCATATACGGCCTCGCCATCCTTGTAAATTTTCCAGAAATTGCTCTTGAAAGAGAGTCCGGCGACTTCGGTACCGGGAATCACATCCAGATTCAGAGCATTGAGGATGGGCAGAGTGGAGCCGGGAGCAGGAGCGAGCGAGAAAGGAATCTCCTCGCGGACGGGAGCATCGATCGTATAGTCGTACTCATACTGAACAGTGTTGCTCCATGTTTTTGAACCTTCGGAGTCATACTTGCTCACCGAGCCTTCGGGCATCACAAGCGTGTACCGCCCCCCCTCAACTATATTCTGAGAGAAGGTCAGCTCATACTGCCTGGGGCTTGTTCCTGAAACATACTTGGAGCTTGAAGCAGTGGCCACACGCAGTCCATCTTTTTCAATATAAATGGAATAGGCGTTGAAGCCAAGTTCCGAGACCCCGCTTTCAGGCTGCATGGTCATTTTGAACGTCTGCAGTGATTCTACGAGACCACCGGGAGGATCCATTGTGAATGGAGCCGACTCTGTTGTCGATCCTGCAAACGCCGCTGCCGCGAAGAATGCGGATGACAATACTGTACAAATTTTCTTCATACCGGTTGTTGTTGATTGATAATTAATAAATTAAATAACAATTCCGGCGACAGAAGGTCTTTCTTAACCTTCTGTCGCCGGCTTTATAGATTATAATGTGATTTTCTCTGTCTTGCTGCCCTTGCGCATGATGTAGATTCCGCGTCCGGGATTCTCGACACGCTGTCCCTGCAGGTTGTAATATACCGGCTCCGCGTCCGTCTCGCCGTCGATTACATTTTCAATGCCCACATATCCATGCTTTTCAGCATACTCAGCTGCCGTATAGCGGTCTTCTGCCTGTTCCGAAAGAGGAATAGCTACCGTATTGAGCACTCGGTTGGCGTCGCCGTCGAACAGATAAGCCACCACGATGCAGTCACCTACCTTGACCGAGGGAGACACAACCACCTTCTGAGCGCCAGACTCAAGTTCCTCATAAGTATCGGGAATTTCGAGTGTTTTGCTGAATTTCACGGGCTTGCCCATGTCGAGCTGATTCGGAAGGCTTCCATCGAGACCGCGATATCCCCAGATTCCGCGAGCCACGTCATGATATCTGAAGCTGTATAGACTTCCGGGAAGGTCGCTCCAGACTCCCATCAGGCCGGTTCCGCTGTAGTAGTTTTCCTGACACCAGTAGCGGTTGTCGTCCAGACCCACATTGTTCTCGACAAGAATAAAGCCGATCTTATAATTGCCTTTGAGAGTGATTGCCGGCGTCACCTCGACGGTGCAGTTCACGGCCGTTGTGTCATTGCCCTGAATCTGGAGGTCGGCAGCCAGAGCGATGTCGGCAAAGGTCACCTTCTCATGCTCCAGGCGTATGCGTCCCGCCATGGTTTTGTCGTTCGATGGATCATAACTTGCGTCCACATTGGAATAACCTATTGGCGAGGGGTCGCGGTCGAGACGCACCATCGGCGCCACCTCGAGGGCGAGCATGCCTGCGTATTCACCCACCGGCGGATACATGTAGTCGGGTTTGCTTCCGGGGATATGGACGTTCACGGGAACCACCATGTCCTTCATCGTCTCGTCGGCAAGAAGATTCTCCATAGTGAAGATTCCGAGGGGGCAGTTGCCACACCAGAGTCCGGTAGACTCCTCCATGAGCACGCGGTGGTTCGGCATGAATGCCATTCCTTTGGTGACACCCTCGGCAATGATCGGCTCGGAATCAGCCACCTTGAGGGAAGCTGTATACTCCGTTTTCCCGTCGGCCTTTACCGAAGACTTGAATTTGACAGTCTTCGACATTCCGAAATCAAGAGGCTCGCCGTCCACGGTCTCCTCCTTGCCGTTGCCATCGGTGAAGGTAAGTTTCCAGGAACTGATGCCGCCGTCGTTGGTACAATTCACCGTAGCCTCGACCTCGAACTCACCATCCACCGCCCATTCGGGAGCGGAAAGAGAGACAGAGGCCTTGTCCAGACGCTGCACCAGAATATTGTCAAGAAGGAGAATGTCCCGGTCAGTATTGAGGTTGGCAAAATAAATATATATTGTCTTGCCCGCATAGCTGTCGAGATTTATCGAATAATTCTGGAAATCATTCTCGTTGTCGCTGAGATATTTGCCGTAAGGGATATCGACATAATGCTCCACCGGCTCCGTGGGAAGATTCTCATTGTCGAAAGGAGTCTCCGAAATGTACACCCAGAGGTCGCTGAGGCGGTTCACCGTCTTGTAATCCGCCCGGAGCAGACATGACTGTGCGTCGAAGGTGAGATTGTAGCCTTCAGTAGGAATCTCGATTGCCCGGGTCACAAGCCAGTTGTTGGCCGTTCCTGCGGGCGTATAAGCTGAATGCGAACCGATAAAGCGGTCTGTCGCGGCATTGGAGTCGCGGAGATGCCACCAGGGCTGGGTCACGCCGTTGCCATCCATGAACAATGTCTGGAAGTTCTTGATGGATACATTGCTGTTCAGACCTACGCGTACTGGAAAATTCACAGTATAGTCACCGTCGAAATTCTCCGAGAAAGCCACCGAATGCGCCATTGCGCCCGTGGCCGTCAGCAGTGCCGCAGAAGCGGCTATAACATATCTTTTCACTATATTATTCAATCCTGTATTTATTTTGTGATTATTTTTGCTGAAACCGCTCCGACAGCAGTCCGGAGCGTGGCGACAGTCACGCCGGGGAGAACGTCGGCATGGACATCGACAGATCCTGCTCCGCGCCCTTTCTGCGAGAAGAGAAGCCCTCCGGCCATATCATGCAGCTCGAAAAGGAAATCGGTCTCTTCGGCGCCGAGTCCGAGGCGGAAACATCCATCCGGCATCCTTCTGACACTGACGGGGGCTGTCGCCGGCATGTCGCCACCGATTTCATCAACTCCGGTGGACCAGCTGCCGTCGAAGCTGACAGCCGCGCTGTTGAGCACTCGGCCTGTTTCCGTGTCGAGCACGTATGCCACCAGCCGCCCGTCCTGCATGCGGTCAAGCATATCAGGACATGTCACCTTTACCGACGAAACGGCATATTCATCTGCCTTGAACGAATCGGGAAGAGAATTTTCAATTCCTGTGAAAGCCTTGGAACCCTCTACCGTAACGTCATGAAAATCCACCAGACGCGAAGGAATTTTCGAGGGCAGGAAATAATACTCGTCGTACTTAGGCGTAGTCAGGCTGTTGAGCTGATAAAAAATCTGTTTTACTTCATCGGAGAACGAGATGCACGTCACCACATACCCGATGCGATAGCGATCGGAGGCATTGTCGGTATCATCGGCGAAACGCACCTTGAACCCGACCTCCGCGTTATAGTCCGTGACGTCGCAGGAAGTGGGCACAATCTCCGCTTTCACCGGAGTCCACAGCTGCCTGTCGAAATTATTGTCAAGTTCACCGGCCGACTGCCGGTTGCGGTCGATCATCATATACGGCACGGCATAGAACTTAAGGCCGGGCCAGTATTCCTGACACTCGAGACGGTCAGGATTGGCGTGTGTCTCGACAATGACCAGATTGTCGCCGAACCGACGCTTCATCTCGTTGGCAGTAAGTATGCCCTTGGGACAGTTGTTGCACCACATGCCGGTAGCCTTGTCAAGCAGTACGGTTCTTTCGTAGGCGCTGCCGAACAGGTCACCGGTGCAGAGCCGCACGTCCTTGCCCGTTTCGGAATCAACGGCATATACCGTGTACTGCATGCGTACATTCTGTTCGAGAGGTACAATCACATCGACAAAAGTGCTTTCGCCATGAAGGAGCTTCCGCCTGTAAGATGTCTCGCCTACATTGTCGCTTCCATTCCTGCAGACAAACGAATCGATATTGATGTCCTTGCCGAAATTGGTGACTTTCACCCTTACGACCGCCTCTGAGACACCGCCATAATAGACCGGCGTCTCGTTTTCAGCCACAAGCAATGTGTCGTCCGGCACACCGGCCATGATGTCATCGATGGCAATCATATAGCCGTCGCCACTGTCGGTGACGAACGAGACTGAAATTTTCTTCCCCGCAAATTCATCGAGCGACACACTGTGGAAAGTCCATTCGTAATTCTCGCCGGGGACTTCGGCTATGGTCCTGAAGCCACCGGAACCCTCCTCCGTCACCTGCACGAGATACCTCTCGGCGATAGCGGGAAGGATCGACTTTCCGGCCCAACGGAGCACAGCACCCTTTTCCTCGACTTTGAAGAAGGCCGTGCTGAGGCGGTTCTTCTGCAATCCCGCCTCAAGGCTCCGCGTAGGACTCACCGCGGCGAAGCCTCTGATGCCGACAGACGACACCATCCATCCGTCCTCCGGCAAAGCTACGCCATATACCTCGGTATCATAAGCGATTCCGTCCTCGTCAGAAACATTTATTGTATTCGGCAGCTTGCCAGAGGTAAAGTTCTCGCTAAAATAGATGGCGGCCGATGTGCCTAAGCACACCGGCATCGCCATAAGAAAAGTTACTATTCCTCTTGATTTCATGAGAGGGGAATATAAAAGTTATCAGAATTTATTTCACAGCGACCTTGCGGGTGACGCCATCGGCCTTCACCACGTATATGCCGGGAGCCACCGTGTTGGCTGCGGAATTGCCCACAAGGCGACCGTTGAGGTCATATACGGCCACTTCGGAAGCACCGAACACGCGGATCATGCCGGGTTCTGCAGAGATACCCACCTTAGAGATCTCACCTTCCACCTTCTCCACTGCGGAGATCTCAACGAGAGGCTCGTCGAGTATAAGGAAGAAAGGACGGTACTGCATCTCACCGGAAGCAGGATTTTGCTCCTGGGTCATACCGCCAAGCACTTTGCCGTTTTCAGAGTGCTTCATCACGGCCGTGATGGTATATGATGTTTCAAAGCCCCACTTTTCAGTCATGGACTCAGTCTTGCCATCGACAAGCACTTTGTCGCCTGGGAGGAAAACATAGCCAGTCCCGACACCAGTGCTGAACGAACTATATCTGCCGTCAGTACTCTCCTCATTGTAATCCGTGAACTTTTCATCCTTGAGGCTGTAGATAGTGGCTCCGTTAATAAGACGACCGGTTCCATCCTCCTTGACATCGCGCACCTGGGTACGCTGTCCGAAGAAATTACCGTACCAGTCGCAGTCAAAGAATCCACCAGCAAACATATCTTCTGTACCTCCGTTGCCCTCATAGAAACCGTCGATGTAGGCCTCGGGATACATGTTCACACGGGGATCGTTGGGATCGTCGAGCCAGATCTGCTTTCCGTTCTCATCGGTACCTTCATATTTGCCTTTGTAAATCCATGGTCCTTCACGCCACTCCATCTTGTTCCAGATCTTGAGCTCGCCGTCCACAAGAAGCGCGTTGGTCACGCCACCCCAGTTGGTGAACACGTAGCCGCCGATAATCTCCTTGCCGTCTTTCTGAAGGAAGCAAGTCGTGAAGAAGCCCTGATGGGTAGGAAGGGTGATGTTGTTGTAGGAATGAAGATCCCAGCCGCCATCGGCGTTTTTAGTCCACTTGCAGGGATAGTTGGTTTTGTTCTCGTCCGCCGGATTGACATCGGACATATAACCCACGATTGTCATGCCGTCGGGGCTGACATTTGTGGCGTAGCCGATGTTGCTGAAATTGGCATTCAGCGGGAGGATATTCCAGTCGCCGTTTGCATCTGTATAGGCGGGTTTCCATTTGTCGAAATCCAAGACTCCGCCGACAACCATTCCGTCGTTCGATACGTCGTAAGCCTCCGACCTTTTGAAAAGACCATCGAGAAGAGTGAACTCGGAAGGATTCTCTGAATCCCAGATGTAAGAAATCTGATCCTCGATGTCAGTTATCGCGGCATATCTTCCATTGTCGGAAATGCCATAGACCTCACCGAGATTATCGGTGGTGTAAAACTCCGCGGCGCCGGCTGTCATCGCACCGGCCGCAAGAACTGCGGATAAAAGTAATCTTGACTGCATGTTGTTTAATACTCCTTAATTCCGCAACACTTTGATTTAA
>DERZ01000003.1:0-133 GCA_002361155.1 Porphyromonadaceae bacterium UBA3327
GTTAAATTCAAACACACTCTTAAAAACGGAACCTGACGGACCGTCATACCCATCCATCTTTTCGTACTGCAAATTTAATCGTTTTCTTTTGATTTTTAGGCAGTTTTTACACACTTTTTTATTCGGGGGGGGG
>DERZ01000003.1:435-26858 GCA_002361155.1 Porphyromonadaceae bacterium UBA3327
GGGGGGGGTAATTCATTGATTTACAACCTTATACCCGATACAATCCTGAACCGGTAAAATATGCAGTTACTTAACTCCAATATTGTTCCGCATCTTTGTATTCCAGAGTTGGCAAAGTGATAAAATTTGTGTAATTTTACGACCTGGAAATGATATCAAGATGGAAAAGATAGCAAGTTTTACGATTGACCATGAACGTCTGGAGAGAGGAATATTCGTTTCCCGGCGTGATGTGACTCCTTCAGGCGATGTAATCACAACTTTCGATATACGCCTGACGCGGCCCAACCGTGATCCGGCGGCCCGGCCGGAGGCTCTCCACGCCATGGAGCATCTGGCGGCGACATTCCTGCGCAACCACACGCAATGGGGTGGCCGCGTGGTATATTGGGGCCCGATGGGCTGCATGACCGGCAACTATCTGCTGCTGTCAGGAGACTATGAGAGCCGCGACATCCTGCCGCTGATCAAGGAGACAATGGAATTTGTAGCCGGATTCGAGGGAGAGATTCCGGGCGCGTCACCGCGCGACTGCGGCAACTGGTCCTTCATGGATCCGGAAGAGGCGCGCCGTCTCGCACGACGTTTCCTTGACGAGGTAATCGCCGACCCGCGCCATGAAAGCCTCAATTATCCGGAGTAAGGTCACTGCAATGGCCGGACAGGACACACTGCAGGTCAGCGCCTGACGGATGCTGGTACATGCGCAGTGAGAAAAGATGCACCGAGGCTATGATCTCATCCAGGATATCGGCCTGCGTATGCTCGTAGTCCTTCCAGTCGGTGTTGGAAGTGAAAAGATAGATCTCCACCGGGATGCCTTCGGAGCCAGGCTGAAGCTCGCGCACCATATTTATCATATCGTCGCGAAAACCGCTGCTTTCAATCAGCCTTCTCTCCAGATACCGCCGGAACAGCGAAAGATTTACCTGCTCTTTGCCGAGATCCAACCCATCGGTCCATTCCTGACCTGCAAAGCGTCTGAGTTCCTCAACGGAAAGATACCGCACGGAATTCACATCGATATTGAACGACCTCTTGATGCGGCGTCCCCCACTCCGCTTCATGTATTCATAATTATGGAATCCTCCCGAGAATAATGCGTATGGAGGGACGCTTGTCACGGAATTGTCCCAGCCGCGCACCTTCACCGCAGAAATAGCCACATCGATCACCGTGCCGCTCACTCCGAGTTTCGGCACCTCCACCCAATCTCCCTTTACCAGCGATTTGTCGATCGAAAGCTTCACTCCGGCCACAAGGTCGAGAATCGTATCCTTGAATACGAGCGACAGGATGGCCGCCATCGCGCCGAGTCCCGACAGGATATACGCGACATTTCTGTTGAGCACTATGCTGAGGATCACGATAGCTGCCACAACAGCTGCCACAATCTTGACAAAATTGCGCAGCACTATCAGCAAATGAATCTCCATCCCTTGCTTCTCCGACGCCTTGTAGATTGTGTCCGTCAGTCTCAATACGAAAATAAGAACCGACACCACAAACAGCGACTTAAGCGTCTTGACCAGAACAGAGGCCCAGCTTATCGACATATATAGCGACGCGGCAGGCAACAGCTTCATGATCATAAAAGCTATCACCATAAAAGAGAATCCCCGTATCACCCGGTCGGATATGATATAATCATCCCACTTGGTAGGAGTCTTGCGTGTGAAATAATGCGCGGCCCGGGTTATCGGAAAGGCGAACAGCCAGTAGACCGCACCGGCGATGACAAACACTCCAAGCCAGAGAGTTACCGTCACCGACAGACGGATCATCGAGTCGGGCATGCCGAGCGACTGAAGCCAGGAAGCGAGGACTATATAATATTCGGGAAACATTGGGGATGTATAAAATTGTACATACATGCCGGCGACAACGGCGACATCGCCTTCTCCGGCAAAATTAGCAATTATTTGTCACACGCGCAAATCACCGACCAATCCGCAGCCCGGCGATAGCGTGGAACCTTGCGGGACTTCTATTTGTTATTACGCGAAGATTTTATTACTTTTGTAATATCTGGAGTGTCTGGATTTAAATCCAACGACTCTCTGAGCATCTGTCCACACACCTCAATTTTAAATCAAGCAAAACCCATATAAACATAGATACCTATGCCGAAAGAGAAAAAGACCAATGCCGCCAGGATTCTTGACCGGGAAGGCGTGACATACCGACTGGTGCCATACGAGGTGGATCCAGATAACCTCGCCGCCGACCATGTCGCGGAAAGTCTCGGCGAACCTGTCGAACGCGTGTTCAAGACGCTTGTGCTCCGCGGTGACCGCACAGGTCTCTTCGTATGCGTAATAGCCGGCAACCGCGAGGTTGACCTCAAGAAAGCCGCCAAGATTTCCGGCAATAAAAAAGCGGAGATGATAGCCATGAAAGAACTTCTCCCCGCCACGGGATATATCCGCGGCGGCTGCACGGCCATAGGCATGAAAAAAGAACTCCCCGCCTGGTTCAGCGAGGAGTTCGTGACTTTTTCCGAAGTATATGTAAGTGCCGGTCAGCGTGGACTGCAGCTTGCGGTGAATCCGAATGAATTCCTCCGCGTGGCCCGGGGCGCACTTGCCGACATCACAGCCGACGTCAGAGAAGAGACACGGAGCGACGTATGAACGCCGCGAGCGCCTCGCCGCGCAGCAGATTGCTCTGAAGCAACGCCAGATCGATGATCTGCTTCACCACCGGCTGCTCCGAGGCATAGTCCGCGATGAGTTTCTCCTCGCTGCTTCTGGTATCGCCGACTTCCTTCTCAATCTCGGAGATTTTATCGCGCAGTTCCTTTTTCTCGCTTTCTTCCTTCTTCGAATCCATCTCCTTGCGGAGCTTCTCAATTTCAGAGTTGTCACTATCGACCTTGGCGCGGAGAGGACCTACTTCAGTCTCGAGGGCCTCCACCGCGTCGGCGAGAACTTTCTTCACGACCGGCTGCTCCGTGTTGACCACCAGCGCATACATGTCCGGCATCTGTCCGTAAAAATTCATGCCCTGCTGCATGGCGGCCATCTCCTTCATCCGCCGCATCATCTCGTTCTGCGTCACGGTTGCGGGAGCGTCACCGGCCGACAATGAGTTATACTCCACGATAAAGTTGGTGTTGTCGATAGCAGGAATCTGGCTGCGGAAAATACCGGTAAGCAGGTCGGCCTGCAGCGGAGAGACATCGGCATTTTTCTCATCCTGCTTGCGGATGAGACGTTCCGGAGTGTCGGAATCGACACGAACGAACCGGGTCTTGCCGAGTTTGCTCTCAAGCATCTGAATAAGATGCTGGTCCAGCTGTCCGTCAAGAAGCAGAACATTGTATCCCTTCTCCTCGGCACCCCTGCTGTAGGAATACTGCGCGGTGCGGTCAGTGGCGTACAGATATACCACGTCTCCATCCTTGTCGGTCTGGGTGGCCTCGACAAGAGTGCGGTACTCCTCGAGAGTATAGTAGCGGTCGGAAATATCGCGAAGCAGGAAGAACTTGCCTGCCGCATCATAGAACTTCTCGTCGGTCAGCATTCCGTACTTGATGAAGACCTCTATGTCATTCCATTTCTTCTCGAACTCGGCGCGGTTATCGCGGAACATCCTGTCCAGCTTTTCCGCCACTTTCTTCGAGATATAGCTTGATATCTTCTTAACCTGCTGGTCGGCCTGCAGATAGCTGCGACTCACATTCAGAGGGATGTCGGGAGAGTCGATCACTCCCTGCATGAGCATCATGAACTCGGGCACCACACCCTCTACCTGATCTGTGACATACACCTGATTGCAATAGAGCTGGATGCGGTTGTGACGGATGTCGATGTTGTTCTTAATCTTCGGGAAATAAAGGATGCCGGTGAGAGTGAACGGATAGTCCACATTGAGATGGATCCAGAACATAGGATCCTCCTCACCCGGTTTCAGCTCACGGTAGAACCTGAGGTAATCCTCGTCGGTAAGATCAGCCGGTTTTCTGGTCCAGAGCGGTTCGGTGGCGTTCACCACCTTCTCCTTATCCGTGTCGACATACTTGCCGTCCTTCCATTCCTGCTCTTTTCCGCTGATGACGGGAACGGGGAGGAAACGGCAGTACTTGCGGAGAAGAGTGTCGACTCGCACCTGCTCGAGAAACTCCTTATTGTCATCGTCGATGTAAAGGATCACATCGGTGCCGCGGTCCGCTTTCTCTATCTCATGCATCTCGAATTCGGGACTGCCGTCGCAACTCCATTCCACAGCCTTGGCTCCCTCCTTGTAGGAAAGAGAACGGATCACGACCTTCTTCGACACCATGAATGCCGAATAGAAGCCGAGGCCGAAGTGGCCTATGATTGAATTTGCCGTATCCTTGTATTTTTCCAGAAACTCCTCGGCTCCCGAGAAAGCGATCTGATTGATGTAGCGCTCGATGTCGTCGGCATCCATACCGATTCCATGGTCGGACACGGTCAGTGTCCCGGCCTCTTTGTCAACATTGACACGGACCGACATGTCGCCCAGCTCTCCCTTGAAGTCACCGAACGACTCGAGTGTCTTCAGCTTCCGGGTGGCATCGACTGCGTTGCTCACCAGCTCGCGGAGAAATATCTCATGATCGCTGTAAAGGAATTTTTTGATTACGGGGAATATGTTTTCAGTAGTTACCCCTATCTTGCCTGTAGCCATATCTATGATAACTTTTTGTAATTTCTATTTTTGTATCAGATTTTGTATTTGTTATTATACTTGCTATTTAACAATATCAAATACCGTGCCATAACTGCCATTTTATATAACAACCGAGACCCCCGGAATTCCTTCCGGGAGTCTCTTAATCAATGTTAAAGAATCAGATATTATGGATTATTCAGCGCTTTCCTCTTCATTCCATGTGGCGGAGACGAATTCGAACTTACCCTTCTCCACACACCGGAACACTACGGTCTGCGGGTCGGTGGTCTTGCCGTTGTAGCTGAAGCAGTTGATGGTGACGGTGGGCTGCAGCTCGCCGACAGGCGCCATCTCGGGATACAGTTGCGCGAGCACTCCGGGACCCACTTCCCGCTCGAAGTGCATCTGCTCGGTACGCACCACTTCCTCGTCGCTCATAGAGCCGTAGACATCAGGACACTGTGTCTTGGCCGAACTTGCGCGGAAATCGAAGTTGCCCTGATAGGCCGACGCGCCGGTATAATAGTCATTATTGCCGTAACTGGTCACATACTTGGCTCCGTCGGGAACATTGGCGAGCACCCAGTCGACGCAGGGCTGGAAGAAAGCCTGGCTTGCCGGCTGGTTGCGGCCTGCGGGGAGAGTTAGCGTTACTGAAGGATCAAGCTGCCATTTGCCGTCGCGGAGAACGAACTGGCTGGTGACGGTGGTCACTCCGTTGCTCCCGATGCTGTCGATCCAGTCGGTCCCGGTAAAGGTGTACTGCGAGCATGCGTACTTCGTCTCGCCTCCGGCATAATAGAGATATGCCACGAACTTTGTGTCATCTTTCTGCGCGTATGGGAACGAACGCGTCAGGAATATGGGGAGGAACTCGTCAGGCTGGCTTCCGGAGAGATTGCCGTAACTCTGACCCATGGCCTCGTAGTCGGCGGGCTGAAGCACCACCACATCGGTGCCGGCCGCAGACCATTTGCTGCCGTCGAACACGTATGCGGCATTGCGCGGCACTGACGTGACGGATGCCACACGGCGCGCCGCTTTGTGACAGGCCGCCTTGGAGGCGTCCTCGACATCGGTCACCACGAAATTCGCATTGACAATCTCGTCGCCGTTGTCAAGTTTGGAAGTGGAAGTCTGCGTGAAATAGCCGAGCAGCGAGACTTTCCTGCCATCCTCAAGCCTGGCCTTGACGGCATCCGTGGGATTGTATACGCTGCCGCGTGCCGCCATGGACCCGTCGAGCATCACATTGTAAAAATTTCCGTCGACCACCATCGTTCCCGTGATATGCGCATAAACGGCTGGAACCGGAGCCTCGTTTCCGTTGGCCTTCACCAGATAGTCGGCTGTGAGTTCCACCGGCGCGGGATACGTGTATGTCTCCTCTCCGAGCTTTACCACAGTGGCATTATTGTAGTCTATCTGCAGACAATTCTTATAGGAGGCTACCGCACCGTTCACCTTGACCTGATCACCCACCTTGTAGGTGCCGGATGGGAAAGAGCCTGAGTATACCAGAATGGAGCCGCCTTTGTCGGTGACAACGACGCCACGGGTACATATTGCCGTAACTATTCCCTGGATTTCAACCTTTGAGCCTGCGGTCAGTCCGGCAGAAACCACATCGGACATCTCGAACACCTGGCCGAAATCAGGGTCGGTGTCTGATTCATTGTATTTCACCACACGGTATTCTCCGGCCGCCGCGTCATCGAAGACATCGGCAAGTATGCCGGGGATGAGAGTGGCCGCAGGATACGACGGGGAAAACGCCATGGCATAGTCCGATGTCGACCCGTATGCGTACTGATAATCGCGCTGACTTACCACATACTGCACATCTCCGTTCAGGCCCTTGATCTCATCGGGCAGATTGGCATCTACCTCGCGGTAAGAAATGTTTATGGCCGACCCGTCGCTCAGCGTATAGTAGGAAAAGAGAGAATCCTTGAGCAGATTCGGGATATACTTGTCTGCGGGAATGGCAGGATTGAGATACTTGTCGGTACCGACTGCCTTGAGTTCGGCCTCCACCCCATCGGCCTTTGCGAGAGCCTTGTTGAAACGGTTGTTGGCGAGACGGGAATAATCATTATCCGTCATCTCATACTTGATGGTCTGGACATCAGTGGGTCTGACTCCCCCCTCGAAGCCTTCGAGCCGGTTGTTCCATGCGTCCTCGGAGCAGGATCCGAGCGCAAGAGCAATGCCGCCGATCAGAAGAACCCTGTTTATATTGGTTTTCATATTTTCTTAGAAGTTGATTTTGAGTTTGATGGAATATGTGCGTCCGAGAGCGTAGAAGACGCGGAATGCGTTGTCCCATGCGCCGGCTGTTCCCGAAAGAGTGTATGCGTCCTTCACATAGTTGTAGTTGCATACGTTGTTGACATTGCCGATGATGGTGGCGTCCACGCCGCCGATCTTGAATCGGTAGCTTGCAAAGAGGTCGAGTTCATTTCCCCATGGTATTCTCCAGGGATCTTCCACCTCAACGACAGAATTGATGCTGTAGGAACTTGATGAAATCTCATAATCGGAATAATTACGGGCCGAAGCGGTCCAGTCGGCGCCTATACGGAAGCCCTTGAAAGGCTTGAAAGTCACGCCGAGATAACCTGTTGTCTGTGCGGAACCTCCGATTTTGCGGCCTTTCTGCATCACGGTAGCCCATGCATGGTCCGGAGCGAGGATACCGCTTGCGACAGTGCCGCTCATATCGGCCATGGGCTGGCCGGTTTCCGAATAGAAATAACCAGTTGGATTGGAGTCCCAGATCCAGTCGCCTACGGAGATCATTCCGTTGAGCTCCATCCAGTCGAGAGGCTTCCAGGTGGCGTTCACCTCGACACCGGCGTGACGGGCATCCACTCCGCTGAGAGCGAGAGAATAGTACTGGCCGGCAAGCGGACCTTCCTTGATTTCGCCGGAGCGGACTGTTGTCTTGTCACACTTGTCCATCCACTTGGTATAATACAGGTTGACGTTCATCTGGAAGTTGCGGTTGTGGAATCCGTAACCGAGTTCCACAGAACCGATCTTGGCGTTCTTGGCCTCAGGATTGACAGCGTTGCTTGTGGCTGCCTTCAGGAAGACACCGTAGGAGAAGAAGGGAGAGCGGGAAATGAAACCGCCGTTCACGAACACATTGTTGTACTCGTTGATGTTGTAGTTCACGCCGGCCTTGACGGTTCCGCCGATAAAGTTTTCGGTGGAGGAACGCTCATGGTCCTTGTCATAGTAGAAATAGTCGCGCTTCCAGTAGCTGGTGTTGTTGAGCGTACCGGCGAGCACGGCAGTCAGTCTGTTGTCGAGTCCGGTGTATTCAAGCTGTGCGAATATGCCTTCCTGTGCGGTGAACCCGTCGTAATTCCGGTAGACAACATCGCCTACTCCGAGTTTCTGGAATTTCCAGTCTGGATCGAGAGCGGCGGCGTTGTTCTCAGGCTTTACCGACGCGCGGTTCTCATAGTTCATGTAGTATTCGCCGTCGTAAAGGTCCACGATCTTGTTGTTGTGGTGACCGATGTAATAACGCACATCTATACCGCCGGTGAACGCGAGGGTCTTGGGGATGAACTCGTTCTTGTAGGTGGATATGATTCCGTACCATTCATGGTCGTTGTTCGACGACGACATGATCATATTTGAACCGGTAGTGGATTTCTCGTTCATCTCCTGGATTGCGGCATAGTCGAATGTCCCGTCGGCGCAGCGGAAAAGAGTGGAGAGCACTCCCTGGGAAGCGCCGTACCAGCTGGAGTTGGACAGGGATGTTCCGTTGTAGGTGCCATGACCCTGGCCGGAATATCCGCCGCCGGTGGCGAACGATACATAAACCGAAGTCGATAGGCTCGACTTATAGTCTATCTGCCAGATATGGTTGAGCGAGATCTGTGGCTTGTGATAGAAGTTATAACCCGAGTTGCGGTACTGGCCGTGGCGATCGTAGCCGACAGTGGGGTTATAGAGGTAAGGACTGCGGCCGTCCATATAGTTGCGGGCCTGCTGCCAGCCCTCGATGGTGAGACCATCCTGCGAGCCACGCTTGTAATGGGTCTGCGGCGAACCGAACGCGGTCAGCGAGAGCTGATGGCTGTCACCTATCTTCTTCGAGATGTTGGCAAAATATGTGTAGGAATTAAACTGCGTGCCCTCCACCATACCGTCGCCCCAGCGGCGCGAGCCAAGTATTGTGATTGCCCATCCGTTCTTCATCAGACCGGTAGAGGCGGAGAATCCGAACTGATTCATCAGGTCATTGCCCATTCCATACCATGCGGTACCTCCCCTCTTGGCATCGAGCGAGCGGGTGGTGATGTTGATGGTACCGCCCACGGATGGAGCAGAGACAAGTGCCGCACCCAGACCGCGCTGTGTCTGCATGTTGCTGGTCACGTCGCTCAGACCGGCCCAATTGCTCCAGTATACACCGCCCCATTCCATGTCGTTGATGGGCACACCGTTGATGAGCACCGCCACATTCTCCGACTTGAAGCCGCGCATGTTGATTTTGGAGTCGCCGAAGCCGCCGCCGTCGGGAGTGGCCCAGACACCGGGAGTGGTCTTGAGAATCTCAGGAAATTCCTGCGCGCCGAGTTTCGTATCGATGGTAAGCGCGTCGACCTGAGAAAGTGCCACGGGAGTCTTGCGGGTACGGGCCACCGACTGGGTGACCACCACATCCTGAAGCATCTTGCTTTCAGGGCGCAGCTCAATCACGCCCATCTGCGCCGAAACGGGCACATTTTCATCGAAATAACCGAGATAGGAAATTTTCAACGTCTTGGCGTTGTCCGGAACTGAGATCTTGAAATTTCCGTCAATGTCTGTCGGGACTCCGGTTTTTGAACCGGGCACCGCGACCACGGCTCCGACCGCAGGTTCACCCTGCTCGTCAAGCACACGTCCCCGGCACACCACGTCGGCCATCGCTCCGAGCGAAAATGCCGACGATGCCAGAACGGTGGCACCCACGAGAATCATTCTCTTCATAATTGCTGAATTTTAGTTATTGTTGTTATCTTTTCGTTATTCACATTCCATTCAGTACATCTGTACCAGGTATTGCCGCCATCCCCGCTTTCGACAACCTTTGACTGCAAAGATAACCAATTTAAACTTTTTTAGCAATTATCCTTCTGAATTTAACAATTGTTTCAAGAACCATACTAAAAAACAGACCTGAATGCCATACAAAATCGCTATATTTGCACTAAACAGGTGTTTTTGGTATGGATGTCAAGGATTTTGTTAATTCCGGTCAAAAGATTTTGTCTAATTTTGCATCTGGAAATCAGAAACTGTTTATTTGATTCAATAAAATTTAAACAGTTTCTCAGAGGATAGCAAAAGCGGCCAAAAAGATCAACTTTTATCGTTCAGTATTTCAACTACTCATAAATCGTTTATTGTTCAACTACCTAACTGTCAGAAGCATGAAGACAAAGATAGCAATTGCAAAACTGGCTGTGGGGTTTGCTCTCCTGCCGGCCTCCGTCGCAGCAACCGCACAACAGGTCGCACCGACCACATCGGACTCGGTCTCCACAGTGTATTTCATCAAAGACATCAATTCTGAAAATCTTCTGAAGATTTACAATGCTCTCGACCGACGTGCCACAGGTAAAATCTGCGTAAAACTTTCATTCGGAGAAGAAGGAAACCCCAACCATCTGGCTCCTGAGCTGATCGCTCCGCTCGTAAAGGGTCTGAACGCCACATTGGTCGAGTGCAACACCGCATATAAGAGTTCACGACGCCAGTCATCGGACCATCTTAAAACCGCCAAGGAACATGGCTTCACGGCTATCGCCCCTATCGACATTATGGACGAGGCCGGAGAAACAGCATTGCCGGTCAAAAACGGAAAACATATCGACTATGCCCTGATAGGCAAAAACTGGCTGGACTATGACTATACGATAGTATTGTCTCATTTCAAGGGTCACCCGATGGGAGGATTTGGCGGCGCTCTGAAAAATATGGCTATCGGAATGCAGTCGAGCAACGGCAAGGCATGGGTCCATACGGCTGGAAAAAATCAGAATGCCGATGACTGGTGGAACGACGGCGCCGCCCAGAATGATTTCCTTGAGACAATGGCTGAATCGTCAAAAGCCATCATGGACCATGCCGGCGACAGGATCCTGTACATTTCGGTGGCAAACAATCTGTCGGTCGACTGTGACTGTGTGGCACATCCGGAGCCGGTACGCATGGCCGACATCGGCATATTCGCATCTCTGGACCCGGTGGCCCTCGACCGGGCTTGTGTGGATGCCGTCCGCAACTCCACAGACCACGGCAAAATACATTTGGAAAAACGCATCGCCGACCGCAACGGCACGCATATTCTCGACTATGCCGAGAGCATTGGCCTCGGCACACAAAAATATGTTCTGATAACAATTGAATAATCAGGCGCTCCGGCAAACAAGAGGCTTATTAATACAAACGCATGAAATATAAAATATCGACCTCAGCCGTAGTGTTATCAATCTTTTTTTCGGCTCTTGACTTGTCAGGAGCCGAAAATGTTGATACGGCGAAAGTTCTTAATGAAGTGGTGGTGACCGGCACAACCAATTCTGTTTCTCAGAAATTGCTGCCATATACCGTTTCGGTCATAAACAACCGTCAGCTTGAGGCTGCCGGACAGACACAGGTACTGTCCGCAATATCCGGCATGGTGCCAAGCCTTTTTGTGTCGCAACGCAGCATCTTCGGGTTCGGCGTGAGCAACGGAGGAGCCGGCCATATCAAACTCCGCGGCGTAGGGGGAGACAGGGCAAGCGCAGTCCTGATGATGGTTGACGGGCAGCCGCAGTTCGCCGGCATATATTCACATCATATCGCTGACTTCTATGATAAGGAATATGTGGAGCGAGTGGAAGTGTTGCGCGGACCCGGCTCCGTACTGTATGGTTCAAATGCAATGGCCGGTGCGATAAATGTAATAACAAAAAAAGCTCCAGACGACAGAGTGCACACCGTCCTGCAGTCACAATACGGTTCTTACAACACATGGCTCTCATCCGCTGCCAACACTGTGCGCTATGGCAAGTTCTCATCGCTTGTATCGCTGTCATATAACCGCACTGACGGCAATGTCGACAATTTCGATTTCAAACAGGCGGACGGCTATGTAAAAATCGGATATGATTTCTCCGGCCACTGGCGGGCATATCTTGATTATACACTGATGAATTTCCGTGGCAATGACCCGATATATCCCAAATTGTCAAATCCGGAATCCACCGACATATACCGCCAGAACATAATCCGCGGAGAAACATCCGCCACCGTGACAAACGCATACGGTCCCGTTTCCGGTTGCGCCCGCGTATATTACAGCTACGGCAATCATTTCGTGGACGACCCGAAACATTTTCACAGCATGGACGACCGTCTGGGGATAATTCTATATGAGAATCTCAAACCGTGGAGAGGCGCATCGGCAACTGTCGGATTTGATTTTGACATCTACTCAGGCGAGATTCCCGTTTCCGGCGGCAACAGCCACACAGAAGGATCAATGAGTACGATATCCAGGAAAACCATTGTTGAGTATTCTCCATATCTGACGCTTTCCCAGATGTTTCTGGAAGGGCTGGTAAATCTCAATGTCGGTCTGCGGATGGCGAACAGCGACAAATTCGACACTCAATGGATTCCGCAGTTCGGCTTCTCTGTCAATCCAGGACGCGATTGGACCTTGAAAGGCAATCTTGCAATGGGTTATCGTAACCCCTCCTTCCGTGAATTATATCTCTACCGGATGGCAAATCCAGACCTGCAGCCGGAAAAGATGATGAACTATGAAATTTCCGCAGGCAAATCCTTCTCCCGGTATTTTTCGGCCGAAATCACCGGATATTATAGCAAGGGAGACAATATGATTCAGACCGTCGACCAGAAAAATCAGAACACCGGGCGATTCATAAACAAGGGTATCGAACTGTCGGCACACAGTCACCCCACAGACAATCTCTGGCTTACGGCAACATACAGCTATCTCCACACTTCGCTGCATAATCTTGCGGGGGCTCCGAAAAACCAGTATTATCTCGGAGTGGAATGGCGCCCATGGCATTTTATCAATATCGGCGCAGACCTTAAAGGAGTGAGCGGACTATACGTAGCCGACAACATGAGCCTTCAGGACTATGCTTTACTCAATCTGAAAGTGACATGGGAGATCTGCCGGTACGTATCGGTTTTCATAAGACTCGAAAACATCACCGATGCCCGCTACACAATAAACCGTGGCTATGAAATGCCCGGCTTCACCGCAATGGGCGGCTTCAAAGTCATATTCTGAATCAGCCATTCGTAAAGATATACAACTGTTATGAAACGGAGCGACTTCGTGATGAAGCCGCTCCGTCTGTCTGTTGTTCGCCGAAAGAAGACTCAGTCTTCCTTTTTCTCTTCCGTCTCCTCCTTTTTTTCCTCCTCTTTCTCCTCTACAAACTTTGTATAGTCTGCGGCGAGAAGGATGTTGTACCAGCTGTAGAGTTTCTTGATGTCGCTGTCGTGAACTCTGTCACGGTCAAAATCCTCAACCGCCCTGCCGAAGCTGTCTTTCAGGCCCTTTGCGTCAACCAGACTCTTGATGTCGATTTCTTTTCCTTCATTTGAGGCATAGACCTTGTCGAGGATTTCACCAAGCGGGGTGTCACCGTTTTCAGTGTACATCGATATGTCGCCGAGCGAAACCACTCTGTCGCGGGCATGGACAGGAAGACGGTTGCCGCTGCCAAGCTGTTCGACAATCAGTGTGCCTTTGCCGCGGCTCACAATTTTGTATAGACCGGGTTTGCCGGTGATTGAAATTATTTCTCGTAACACGGATACTTATTTTTAATTGTTTGAATTATTTTTTCCTATTTCCTGCAACAGCCGGTCGATCTGCGGAAGGAGCGGTGAGACTCCGTCATTTTGAATCACCCGGACAGTCAGCGACCCTGAAAAGTCATACTCACCTATCTGTCTTTTCATGCGTGATTCAACTTCATCGGGAGAAACAGAGTCGCGTTCAAGAACTCTGCCAATCCGGACCGCGTCAGGAGCCGTGACAAGCCACATCTCCGAACAGAGTCCGTCAAGTCCGGAAGTACGCATGATGGCCGACTCCACAAACAATACTCCTCCCTCCCCCGCCGCGCGGGTTCCGACATCTTCCAGCACCTCCCCGTGGACGAGTGAATTAAGAAAAGAAAGCTTCTCACTGTCGGCAAACACCCGGGCGGACAGATACGGCCGGCATAAAGAACCGTCGGGATTGAAAGCCTCATCCCCGAAAAAAGAGCGTATCCCGGAGAGAATCCTCTCTGAACTGTCCATCATCGACTTTGCCTGCGAATCACAGTCATATACCTCATACCCCTTCAGGCGGAGAATCCGCGACACAACGCTTTTCCCCGACCCGATTCCTCCGGTGATGCCGACTATCCTCCTCATTTTCTGACCAACGTGTACTCCACGGAATCTGTCTTAAGTTCAGGATTCACGACATATTCCGGATAACTCTTCAGTCTGACGCCGAGTTTGTTTCCCACCCTCAGCCTTGTCTCCATATAGTCCACAGACACCTCCACGGGCACTGTCTCGTCACTGAAAACACTCATCGGCACATAGTACTCCACAGGCACCTTGGCTGGGAAAAGCAACAGGCTTTCATTATCAGGCACATTCTCCGCCGTGACTGTCGCAAAGCCTTCCTTTCTTACAAGAGGCTCCACGGGAATCTCCACGCGTACCACCGAAGGCACTATCCTCACATTGGCAATGGGAGCCACCTTGACATCGAAATACGACGTGGCGGAAAGATTTCTCTTCACAAGCCTTTCGGTGTAGACATGGTTCACGGTATCTGTGGCGGAGTTGACGGAATATATTCTCACACTCTTTTCCACCGGCACGGGAGGCCCTGAGATAATGTAGCCGGATGCCGCGGAGATATCCACACGCACCACAACCGGCACCCGTTTGCCCGGCTCTGTAGTATAGTAGAGGCGCAAAGAATCGAGGCCGATGGATGATATCTGCACCCCGCTTCCGAATTTCTGCTTGATCACCGCATTCAGGTCTGTCTTTCCGAGCCGGAAAACACCCGAATGCGCGTAATCGCGGAAATTCACATTCACCGTGGGATCGCGCATCACTCCCGAACGCAGTATATTCGTTCCCTTGTCGCGCAGAGTGACATGGATCTCATGCGGAGGGTCGGTAATGAACGTGACCGAATCCGGCACGTTATCCACGCGGAATTTCACCCGGAATGTATCGGTGACACTGTCATTCAGAGTGATTACAATCCAGAAGACAGTCGCGATGACCACAAAAATGAGAAAGACAAGCGCATTATGGAAGCCCCCGGATTTTACAATCCGGGAAAGCCAGTCGCGCATCTTTCCCAATCCGATCATCAGTCAGTGTCTCATTTCTTGGCCGGAGCAGCCTCGACAAACGGATAGACCGAAGCACGGTCAACCTTGATGGTAACGCCGGGAGCGACTTCCACAAGCATCGTGTCGGCACCCTCCCTGAGTTCCTTGATACGGCCATGGATTCCGCCGGCGGTCACCACCTTGTCTCCGCTCTGCATGGCTTCTCTCTGCTTTTTCAGCTCCTTCTGTTTCTTGGACTGCGGACGGATCATCACGAAATAGAAGATGGCTATCATAGCCACGATCATGAGCATTCCGCTCCAGCCGGATCCTGCCGAGGACTGAGCCTGCAGGAGAATGGTGTTGAGTACGTACATTATTATTCCTATTTATAATTATTGTTCTTATTGTTCTTTCCCTGACGCCGTATCAATGCTTGTGCAGGATGTTTTCCTTCTGAAGACGGGTGATTACGGTTCCGAGAATGCCGTGTACGAATGTGCCGCTCTTCGCGGTACTATAGCACTTTGCCAGCTCTATGTACTCGTTGACGCTAACGGTCAGCGGTATCTTCGGAAAATTGAGAATCTCGCCGATTGCCGAGATGAGCACCACCACATCCATAAACGCCAGACGCTCCTTGTCCCAGTTCGCTCCGTCGAGAGCCTCGTCCACATAGCGGCGATAGGTCTCCTTGTTTCGCAGCACAGAATAAAGCAACTGTCGTCCGAAAGCAGCATCCTCTTCATCCTTGTACTTGTCAAGAATGAAGTCGCCGCCCTCCTTCTCCTCGATGCGCCGGAGAGTCTTGACCACAAACGTGCCCATTATATCGATGTCATCGTTCCAGAAAACCGACTTTTCCTCCAGAGTCTCAAGTAAAACCGGATTGGGGAATATGACTTTCCGGAAAAGATGGCGCCACAGTTCGCAGTCATCATGAAGATCCGCCGACGGAGCCGCCATATATTCCTTATATATATCGGATTCCACCACGGCTTTCAGCAGCGTATCCATAAGGAGATGGTCATCGGGCATCCATTCAACCTTGTTCTTCGAAATATATGCGTTTACAGCGGGACTCTCGCGGATAAGACGCGCCACCTGATTTTCCACAAACCTCATGTTGGGATTCATATCCTCTTCGGTGCGCAGATGCCTGTGGCGGCGGTCGTCGAGACGGCGTTCCTGCATAGCTGTAAGCTCCACGGGAATCATCAGTAACCTGAAATAGAGCTCCCTTGCCTTGTCGAGACTCTTGTCTAGAGCCCGGAACACTTCATCCACATTATCCTGCGAGGCAAGGAAATTGGAGAATGTTCTGTTAAGCATCCCCTGCATGGTCTCGACTCCTTTCATAGTATAATTCACCCGATCAGGAATCACGGCCGTGAGAAGCGGCGAAGGCATCACCACCATATTGAGCAGGTTGGTCCATACCATTTCCTCGGCTGCGGGGACATCGCGGTCCAGATCCTTGAGAAATGACTTATAGACACCGGAATCCTTTACCGCCCGAGCCAGCCCCTCCACGATTCCATCGAAGGGGAAAGGCTCCGAAGAATACCTGGTCATCAGAGATTTAACACGCTCATCCATAAGCAGACGCGAGATAAAGCGCGTCCCCGCGAGAGGATACTCCCCGCGACGGCGCTCCACCTCCCGCGACAGCTTTATCAGAAGCACAAGCATATCGAGATAGAGCGAATAGGCAAACCTCTTCTCCTTGGTAGGAGCCGACGGATTGGATTCGATTGAAAACTGTTTTTCCACAAGAAGAAAGGAATACAGTGTCTGTATCACCTTTATTCTAATCAATATTCGATTTATCATAACTCTTTATAACAACCTCCGACTCCACGGAGTAATCGTATGCAAATTTAAGTCTTTTCAGCCAACTGTCCAAATTAAATTTTGTCCGCGGTATCCGCAGCGTCCGCGCGGCGCTGCCTCACGGCCTCATAAATCATCACACCGGCAGCCACCGACACATTGAGCGACCCGATATTTCCAGCCATCGGAATGGAGGCGAGTCTGTCGCAAAGTCTCAGCACTTCGTCGGAAATACCGGTCTCCTCGTTGCCCATCACGACTGCTACCGGAACGGTATAGTCGATCTCCGTATAGTCAACGGCTCCCTTCTCAGTGGCTCCCACCACCATTATACCGTTCTGCTTCAAAGCCTTCACCGCGCCCGGGACATCATGTTCGCGACACACGGGAAGATAGAATAGCGCTCCCGCCGATGTCTTCACGGCATCCGGAGTGACCGAAACACTGTTGCGCTCCGGTATCACTATTGCATCGACTCCGGCGCAATCCGCCGTGCGGCCTATCGCGCCGAAATTGCGCGTGTCTGTAAGCCCGTCAAGAACCACGATGAACGGATTCCGGCCCTCTTCATAAAGCGCGGGCACCACGTTGTCGAGCCGGTGATAAACCACCGGCGACACCAATGCCACCACTCCCTGATGATTCTTCATCGTTATGCGGTTAAGCCGTTCCACCGGAACACGCTGCATGAGAACACCGTATTCACGGATTTTAGCAAACAGCTCCTTCGAAAGCTCTCCCGAAAGGTCTTTTCTCACGAGCACCTTGTCAATGCTTTTACCCGATTCCAGGGCCTCCATCACAGCCCTGATTCCAAATATATAGTCGCTTTTCTGCATTTTATCAATTTTCAATATGATACTTTGTTATAAAACGCGCTCTGACCGCGCTTACGGTTTCATCAGATCGCGGGCCGCCGCCAAAGCGCTCCCGGTCACTTCAGAACCGGACAGCATCGAGGCTATCTCACGGACACGCTCATCGTCGGAAAGACGCTTCACATTAGTGAATGTCCGCGACTCGTCATCATGCTTGAAGACCTTGAAATGAGCGTTTCCCTTGGCTGCCACCTGCGGCAGATGGGTGATGACAAGCACCTGCATGTCGACACCCATGTCGCGCATCATTGCGCCCATTTTATCTGCTATCTCACCCGACACGCCGGTGTCGACCTCGTCAAAGATAATAGTGGGCAGATTCATTTTTCCGGCGAGGATGGCCTTGAGGCTCAGCATCATCCTCGACACTTCGCCGCCCGAAGCCACATCTGCGAGGGGCTGCATACGTCCGTTCTTGTTGAAGGAACAGAGAAACTCCATATAGTCCTGCCCGGCCGGTCCGAGTTTCGCTGTCGACAGGCGCGCCTGGAACGTAAGATTCGAAAGGCCGAGCGGGCGCGCCGTTTCAGTTATGAGCCGCGACAGGCGTTCGGCACCGACAGTCCGGCTCTCAGTGAGAGCGGCAGCCACCCTCTTTAACCGTCTCGCAGCCAGCCTCGACAACTCCTCGAGCTGCGGAAGTTCTGTGCCTTCTCCACCTATGTCGGAGAGTTTCCGGCGCAATTCATCCCGCAGGTCCACAAGTTCGTCGGCTTCTTTCACTCTGAAATTTTTCACCGCCTCGTAATAACTGTTCATGCGGGCGGAAAGCCGGGCCAGCCCCGCGGGGTCTGAATCCACCTCCTCGGCCATGTCGCAGACAGTCTCATAAATATCCTTAAGCTCCACCGAGAGAGACGCGAGGCGGCGTGGTATGTCGGCATTCTCCGCTTCCTTGCCAAACAGGGAAAAATCTACCTTTCCGGCTTCAGCCCCCGCCTCCGAAATGAGGGTAAGGGCACCGGAGTCACCGGTACCGAGCATGGCTCCCATAGTCCGGAGCCGGTCGCGGATTTCGTCAGCGTCGCTGAGCACCTCGAAGCGTCGCTCCGTCTCGACAAGCTCGCCGCGTCGCGGCTTGAGCTTGTCAAGCTGCTCCAGCTGGAATTTCATAAAATCAGCGTTCTCCGCCGATTTAGACATCTCCTCGCGCAGCGCCTTGAGCCTTCGCCTGATGTCGACGTATGCGGCAAATTCCTTGCGGTATTCCGCCAGCTGCGCCTTGTTGTCGGAGAGCAGATCGACCACCCGCAACTGTTCCGCCGGATCTGAAAGCTTGGCATTGGCATGCTGCGAATGGATATCGATAAGACGGGAGGCCACAAGAGAGAGCGTGAGAAGAGTCACCGAACGGTCGTTTATATAGACCTTCGATCTTCCGGAAGCCGAGATTTCCCGACGTATTATCACCTCATTACCATCCCGTCCGTCGGAATCGGCATCTACCCATTCTATGCCCCTCTCGTCGAATACAGGACGCAGTTCAGGATCGACATCCACAAATATAGCCTCCACTTCCGACTTCCGGCTGCTGTCACCGATCACGCGGGTATCCGCGCGGCCTCCGAGCAGGAGCGACAAAGCTCCGAGCATTATCGACTTTCCGGCGCCGGTCTCCCCGGTGATTATGGTCAGTCCGGGACCGAACTCAAGCTCGAGCCGGTCGATCAGCGCATAATTCGTTATTCTTAATGTCTTCAGCATTTATTAAGGGATTCTGTCAGTGGTTCAGATCTGTCTGGCGGTGCAATGATTTTTTTATTGCTCCGGATTCTTGATTTTGTCAAGCCTCTGCTGCTCGGTAGGATATAAAGGCTGGAGTATGTCGTAGGCCTTGGTCCGCTCCGTGTCGGGGGCTTTGGAATAGACATTCACAAGCTCATCAAGTTTAGCATCGCGGAATATGGACAGAGCCACCGACATCGGCGCGTTCTCTCCTATTTTCTTCATCTCCTCAAGCGACTCGGTAATGACAGCCCTCCCCTTGTCCGGACTTGTAACCATCTCGTCGAGTCCTTTCCGATGATAATTGTAGAGCAGGTTTCTTATGCCCGAAGTGTTGCTCTCGGTGTAGGAGTTCAGCACGGCGGCGCGGTTCTTGTTGTCCTCGAACGTGCGCCATCCGATTTCTCCGCTCGACTGCTGTTGCTGCACTATACTCTGTGCGCGGTCGTAAAACCGCTGACCGCCAAGCGGTGAAAAACTGTCGAAGTCAATAGCGAGTAACAGGTTGGCATAATAATCCAGAATAGCCGTCAGATTGTTTTCCGACATGCTCTCGTTGTATATCAGCGGATCTCCCTCGCGATAGTCGAACTCTATTTTCTGATCGCGGAAATTGAACAATGTCGTGGTGTACGTGCTGTTATAGACCGGTCTCGACAACTGCACCTGCAGGTCTCCTTTCATCCTGTCGTCGGAATATTCCGCTATGGTGAAAAAGAGACGACATTCTATTTTCTCGTTGGGAGAAAAAGTGGCGTCACTGAACTTTGTCTCATTCATGTATGTGTTCAAAGCCTCCTTCAGAGTCTCGAACACATTCTTGTTCGTGCCCTCGATCTGCTGGGAATTGACCTCGACCGTAGCGCGGAATTCCTGAGCCTGGGCACCGAGACCACCGGCGGCAATCAGAACCGCCGCGCACGTTTTCTTTATTGCATCAGCATTTGTCATAGTCCGTTATGGTCAGTTATCGCTCAAATCTGCCGTGGCGTCAGCTCCGCGCCTCTGCAGCAGCATTGCATCCACTATATCACGGGCCACCTCCCGCTTGCTCTTCAGCGGATACTCGGTCACACTGCCGCCACGACCGAAGATTGTGATTCGGTTTGTATCTGTACGAAATCCCGCACCATTGTCACGCAGAGAATTCATGACCACCATATCAAGGTTCTTTTTCTCAAGTTTATGGGCGGCATTCAAGCGTTCGTTGTCTGTTTCGAGAGCGAATCCGACGGTGGTCTGATGCGCCCGTTTCGCCATGCCGCAACGGGCTGCGATATCGGGATTGCGCACCATGCGGACAGTCATCTCGTCGGCATTCTCACGTTTGATTTTGGTTTCGGCGGTTTCGGCGGGACGATAGTCGGCGACGGCGGCGGCGAAAATCGCCACATCGGCATCGGCAAAAGCTTTCTCCGCAGCCTCACACATTTCCACTGCGCTCTCCACGTCCACCCTGCGGATTGCAGGATTTTCGGTCGCGAGCGACACAGGGCCGGCCACAAGAATTACCTCGGCACCGCGTGCCGCACATTCTTCGGCAAGCGCAAAGCCCATCTTCCCGCTGGAGTAATTGCCTATGTACCGCACGGGATCCATACGCTCGCATGTCGGTCCTGCCGTTATCATCACCTTCATTCCCTCCATGTCGCGCGAACGGGAGAAATACTCCTTTATCCGACGCACTATCTCCTCGGGTTCCGCCATTCTCCCCTTGCCACTCAGTCCACTGGCCAGTTCGCCGGAACCGGGCATGATGATTTCCACCCCGTCGCGCCGCAACTGTTCGATGTTTCTCTGTGTGGAGGGATGGGCCCACATATCGAGGTCCATGGCCGGAGCTGCCATCACATGCTCTTTCGCGGAGAGATATGTCGTCACCAACATATTGTCGGCCACACCAGTGGCCATCTTCGCCATAGTCGACGCAGTGGCGGGAGCCACCACCATCAGATCCGCCCAGAGTCCGAGTGACACATGACTGTGCCATTCGCCGGTGTTTGCTGTGAAAAAATCGCAGATCACCGGGTTCTGGCTCAGCGACGACAAGGTCACCGGAGTGATGAATTCCTTGCCGTTGGGGGTGATCACCACCTGCACCTCGGCTCCTTCCTTTACAAGAAGACGGAGGAGGAACACCGACTTGTAGGCCGCTATTCCTCCGCTGATTCCCAATATGATATGTTTTCCTTTCAACATAAGAGAAGTTCATTTGCGCCTTTCCGCCTGCACTTCGTAGAAAAGGCGGGTGGCGACATCCTTGCTGTTTTTAGGGAAATCTCCCTGCATCATCCAATGATAGAACGATGGTTCGCGACGAAATATTTCCTTCACGGGACGGTCCCTGTACTTGCCGAAATTGAATACAGGCTCATCCTTGTCGTTGAGTACGAACCGGGCTGCGAGATCCACATTTCTTCCTATCCTTGAAAACTCGGAAAGCGAGTCCACATCGTTCTTGAGCTCCGGATAGCGGTCGAGCTGTCCGAGAAGCACCTCGTATGTGGCCCGGGTATCCGCCACTGCTGAATGCGCGCCCTCGAGATTCTTGCCGCAGTAGAACTTATAGGCGGCCACCAGTGTGCGCTGCTCCATCTTGTGGAAAATATTCTGTACGTCGATGAAGCGGCGTCCGGCCACGTCGAAGCTGATTCCGGCGCGGGCGAACTCCTCGATAAGCATAGGAACGTCGAACTTGTTGCTGTTGTAGCCGGCAACATCGCAACCCTCGAAAATGTCGGCCAGAGACTTCGCCACCTGACGGAACGTCGGGCAGTCGCGGACATCATCGTCAGTGATGTGATGCACCTTGGTACTCTCCTCCGGGATGTGCATCTCCGGATTGATACGGCGGCATTTCTCCTCTTCGGGGCGTCCGTCGGGATAGACCTTGATATAACTGAACTCCACTATCCTGTCACGCGTGACGTTGGTGCCGGTGGTTTCGAGATCGAAAAAAATGATGGGGCGTGTCAGATTGAGTTTCATATCACCTGCATTGGCATTTGAACGATAACTATATCCTCACCGTCGTTCTTTTCAGCCGGAGTATAAAGTCCGGGACGTGCCGGGTCGGACAGGAGCAGCCGGATGGAATCTTCCTTCAGGTTGCCGAGAATCTCCACCATGTACTGGCCGTTGAATCCGATGGTCATCACATTACCCTCGTAAGAGCACGTGACGCGCTCCTCGGCCGATGTGCTGTAGTCATAGTCCTGAGCCGATATTATCACCTCGTTGGGCTGGATATTGAGCACCACAAGCTTCGAGCTTTTCGAAGAGAAGAGGTTGACGCGTCGCAGCGCGCCCATGAGCGTCTCGCGGTCCACTTCGAGGTTGAAGGGATTGTTCTCTGGAATCACACGGCGGTAGTCGGGATAATTGCCGTGGATGAAGAGACAGGAAATGAAATATTCGCCGAATTCGAAGAGTCCGCTCTTGGAATCGAACGAGATACGGATGTCGACATCCTCACTCGTGATCAGCGAGCGGATAATGTTGGCCACCTTGGAGGGCATGACAAAATGCGCATCGAGACCGGGAGCCTTAGCACGGTTCACGTACCGCACAAGCTTGTGCGTGTCGGAGCTGACGAAAGTGATGTCCTCCTCATGGATATCCCAATAGATACCCGTCATGATCGGCCGCACTGTGTCGACGCTTACCGCGAAGCAGGTGTTGTCAAGCCCCTTCTTAACCATGTCGGCCGGTACGGTGAATTCCACCCTTTCTTCCGTGGACTGCGCCAGACGCGGATACTCATCGGCCGGCACTCCCATAAAGTTGAAATGTCCGTTAAGGAACCGGAGGTCAACCTCCTTGGTATCATCGTTGATGTAGAAAGTAAGGGGCTGGTTCGAAATCTCCTTGGTTATCTCAAGCAGACGCTTGGCCGGAATGGCGATAGCACCCTCTCCTTCCAGATCCGTGACAGGTACGTAGACGGTGAGCACATTTTCCGAGTCGGAACCGGTGATGCTCAAACGGTCGCCACCCACTGTGGAAAGCAGGAAATTGTCGAGTATGGAAAGAGCGTTTTTGCCGTTTATCACTTTGCTTGCAGCCTGAAGGCGCTGCTGGAAAATCTTTCCGTCAACGTTGAATTTCATCGTGTATAGCGTAATATTTTATTTCAGTAACTATTTAACTGCAAATATAACGATTTACGCGCAGATTTCAAAACGCGCAGACGTCATTTTTTAATGAGACAAAAAATCCGGGTTCACAAGACCCGGATTTTTTATATCATGACCACATTATGTCCCCCAAAGGAACATTGCGGCTGTTCTGTTCAATGATGTTACTCGGCTGTCTCTTCTTCGCGGACAACCTCGAACTCCACTTCCTGAGCCACTTCCTTGTGGAAACGGATTGTGGCGGTGTAAACACCGATCTCCTTTACAGGGTTCTTGACCTCGATGAACTTGCGGTCCACAACGTGGCCGAGTTTTTCAAGGGCATCAGCCACCTGGGCTGCGCCTACAGAACCGAACACAGTGCCGGTGGCGCTGGTCTTGGCGGGAATAGTGAGTTTTACGCCCTCGATAGCCGCGGCTGCAGCCTGAGCCTCCTCGAGAATCTTGGCGATCTTGTGGGCACGCTGTCTCTGATCCTCTGCAAGACGCTTGAGAGCGGAGTCAGATGCGATGACGGCAAGACCCTGCGGAATGAGGTAATTACGGCCATAGCCGCTCTTAACCTCCACTACATCATCCTTATAACCTAAGCTGGGAATATTCTCCTTGAGTATTACTTTCATTTCTTTCTGCTTTATGATGGTTAACGATGATTACTTCATGAGGTCAGTCACGTAGGGAAGAAGCGCCAGATGACGCGCACGCTTCACGGCCTGGGCCACACGGCGCTGGAATTTCAGCGAAGTACCGGTGATGCGGCGGGGAAGAATCTTGCCCTGCTCATTGAGGAACTTCTTGAGGAATTCGGGATCCTTGTAGTCGATGTACTTGATACCGCTGCGTTTGAAACGGCAGTATTTTTTCTTTTTCGTATCTACGGTGAGAGGAGTGAGATAACGGATTTCGTTGTTTGCTGCCATTTTATGCCTCCTTTACTTCTTCTGTGGCCTCGGCGGGAGCTTCGGCGGGTTTCTCTGCTGCTTTCTGTGCTCTCAGTTTTCTGCGCTTGTCAGCGTACTCCTTGGCATATTTGTCAAGGCGGAATGTGAGGAAGCGGATCACGCGCTCATCGCGGCGGAACGCTGTCTCGAGGCGCTTCACGATGGTGGGCTCGGCATCGAACTCTACCATGCAGTAGAAGCCTGTGGATTTCTTCTGGATCGGATATGCCAGCTTGCGGAGACCCCAGAGCTCTTCGTTGACGATCTCTGCGTCGTTCTGCTTCAGCACATCCTTGAATTTCTCTACCGCTTCCTTCATCTGGTCATCAGACAAAACGGGAGTCAAAATGAAAACGGTCTCGTAATGATTCATAATGTGATTTATTGTAATTTTATTGATTCTCACAAAATTACGGACCAATCCGACGGCTGTCCGCTCTTTTGCGATGCAAAGTTAACTCTTTTTTCTCATTTTTCCAAATCCCCGCCACTCCACTTTCTTCCCTCAATGGCACCCTGTTCAGTGAAATTTATGCCAGTTATCTTGATTTAATCGCCCAATATCTTGATATTTTAGACATCATTTCGTTACGCGACATAGCCTCGTCTCTTCTCATAACCCCGGTATATCTCAGCAGGATCAGAAAAAATCTTGCTAAAAAATACGTCGAATAAAACTTGTTTTATCCCGAAATCATTTTTTCTGCCGAACTTTGCAAAGACATACTTTTTGCAAATGAAGCATCTGGCTGCATTCATACTACCGTTTTCCGTTCACATCCATGATTGTTAAGAAACGTAAGAGTCCGGCGGGATGTCGCACAAGGCAACCCGCCGGACTCTTTTATTATCTGTCCGAGACTCTTGAGCCAATATTTATATGCTCCAAGAATCTCTATCGTAGCAAGCCAATAATCAGAAAGTATAGTTGGAGAGCTGATCAGGAGTGAAATTGGCGATGAAGTCAGCGTGCTTGGCCACCTCTGCCTGTCCATACTTCACGAACACTTCAAGCGAGCGGCGGAAATCGGCGCAACGGGTGGTATCCTCGAGCAGGAGATAACCCATCACGATGTAGCCGGCCATCTCGACAAGACGACGCGCCATGAAGTCAACATAGCCGGGGTCTCCAACACCGGTCACAGCTTCGACGGCAGCTGCATACTGCTGTGTCATAAACTCGAGAGTGCCCTTCGTTGCCTGATCTTCGGGAAGGCATTCCATAGAGCTATGCCCGTTGATCCATCCGAGGTAAGTACCGGTGGTGACGTGACGGATCGCCGCCACAACCTGCAACTGGGTCGTACCCTCATAGATGGAGGTGATGCGGGCGTCGCGATAGACACGCTCGCACGCGTAATCCTTCATGAAGCCGGAGCCGCCATGAATCTGGATGCAGTCGTAGGCATTCTGATTGGCGAATTCGGATGTCATACCCTTAGCCAGCGGGGTGAACGCGTCGGCGAGACGGCTGAACTCTTTCGCCTCCTTCTTCTCATCGACAGAAAGTTTGCGTTCTTTGGCGATATCGTCATAGATTTTGTACATATCCACAAACCGTGTGCAGGCATAAAGTAGCGCGCGCGACGCATCAAGTTTGGCCTTCATCACCGAGAGAATCTCGCCTACGGCGGGGAATTCTATGATGGCCTTGCCGAACTGCTTGCGGTCGCGGGCATAAGCCAGGGCCTCGCGGTAAGCGTTCTCGCTCAGGCCGACGCTCTGTGCGGCTATGCCGAGACGCGCACCGTTCATAAGCGCCATCACATATTTGATAAGGCCCATGCGGCGAGAGCCGACAAGTTCAGCGGGCGCATCCTTGTAGACAAGCTCGCATGTGGGACTTCCCTTGATACCCATCTTGTTCTCGAT
>DERZ01000003.1:27139-43508 GCA_002361155.1 Porphyromonadaceae bacterium UBA3327
ATACCCATCTTGTTCTCGATGCGGCGGACAGTGACTCCGCCGTTGCGCTTGTCGTAGATGAACATGGAAAGTCCACGGCCATCCCTGGTACCCTCCTCCGAGCGGGCGAGCACCAGATGGATGTCGGAGTCGCCGTTGGTGATGAAACGCTTCACGCCGTTGAGCACCCAGGTGCCGTCGGGACGCTCGGTGGCCTTGAGCATCACGCTCTGAAGGTCGGATCCGGCATCCGGCTCGGTGAGGTCCATCGACATGGTCTCTCCGGCGCAGACACGCGGAATATATTTCTCCTTCTGCGCATCGTCGGCGAACTCATAGATAGTCTCCGCACAGTCCTGCAGACCCCAGAGATTCTCGAAGCCGGCGTCGGCGCGGCTCACTATGTCCGCTGCCATGATGTAGGGAGTGATCGGGAAGTTGAGACCTCCCAGACGGCGCGGCATAGCCATGCCCATGAGTCCGGCCTTGCGGCAGGCCTCGAGGTTACGCTTCGTTCCCTCGGCATAAATCACGCGGCCGTTCTCCACGCGCGGTCCCTCATGGTCCACATCCTCGGCATTGGCGGCGATGATGTCGCCGCAGATCTCGCCAACCACCTCGAGCACCTTGTCGTAGCTGTCCATGGCATCGGCAAAGTCGAGAGGAGCGTAATCATATTTGTCGGCGTCGGCGAAATCCCTCTCCTTGAGGGCCACTATCCGCTCCATCAGAGGATGGTTCAGATAATGTCTGAGCGCCGGATTGTCATTATAATAATTAGCCATTTTCAATCTTTGTTACTGCGGTGTCCCTGCCGGAACAGGCAACACGGCTCCGGGATTACGAAATCCCGATTATTTGGTGTTCTTTTTGTAATATTTGATGAGGCGGGGTACTACATCCTCCACATTGCCGGTGATCACATAGTCCGCTATCGCATTGATCGGGGCATCGGGGTCATTGTTGACCGAGATAATGATAGAGGAGTCCTGCATTCCGGCGATATGCTGGATCTGGCCGGATATACCGCAGGCAATGTAGAGCTTGGGGCGCACGGTGAGACCGGTCTGGCCGATCTGGCGGTCATGGTCGGCCCATCCGGCGTCGACAGCCGCGCGGCTCGCGCCCACCTCGCCACCGAGAACGTCGGCAAGCTGTTCGAGCAGCTGGAAATTCTCCTTGCTGCCCATACCGTAGCCTCCGGCCACCACTATGGGACTTCCCTTGAGATTGTGTTTCGCCTTCTCCACGTGGCGGTCTATCACCTCCACCACATAGTCCTCCGGGGAGGTGTAGTCATCGGCCTTGAGGTCGACGATCTTTCCGGTGTAGTTGGAATCCTTCACCTCCTTTTTCATCACACCCTCGCGCACGGTGGCCATCTGGGGTCGACACTCGGGATTGACGATAGTAGCCACAATGTTGCCGCCGAACGCCGGACGGATCTGGAGCAGAAGATCCTTGTATTCCTCGCCGCTGCGCGCGTCGGTATGGTCGCCGATTTCGAGCGATGTGCAGTCCGCCGTCAGTCCGCTGTGAAGCGAAGAGGAGACGCGCGGTCCGAGATCGCGTCCTATCGAAGTCGCTCCCATGAACGCGATACGCGGTTCCTTCTCCTTGAAGAGATTGATGAGCAGCGATGCGTGAGGGAGAGAGGTATAGGGATAGAGGCGCTTGTCCTCGAATTTGTAGAGGGTATCAACTCCGAAGGGAAGGATCTGCTTTTCGATCTCCTTCAGATTGTCGCCTGCGACCACGGCCTCGAGTTTGATTCCGAGACGGTCGGCGAGCTGACGGCCCTTGGTGAGGAGTTCGAGGCTTACGTCTGCCACCTTTCCATCCTCATATTCGCAATATACTATAAGATTATGCTTGTCTGTTGCCATGATGTCTCAGATTATCAACCGATGGTATGGTTGGCTATTAATTCCTTGACGAGCTTTTCGATTTCCTCGTCATTGTTCTCCACGCGTCGGGCGTCCTTGGCGGCGAACACCACGTTCTCGATTCCCTTCACCTTGGTCGGCGAACCTGCGAGTCCGCACTGAGCGAGGTCGGCTTCCACAGTCTCCGCGCTCCACTCCCCTATCAGGAGATACGGACGCCTGGCGATGAGGTCCTGCATTGCCTCGTCGGAGGCAACTTCGGAAGGAACGGCGGCATATTTGTATTTCTGGAGATTCTTTGCATTGCGCGGACGGCATTCGGCAGCTGAACCGTTTACCGTCACCACAAGAGGCATAGGCGCCTTGACGGTCTCCACGCCGCTCTCGATGCGGCGGCGTACCAGCACCTCGCCGTTTTCAGCCTTGATGATTTCCTCGGCATAAGTCACCTGCGGCAGACCGAGCTTCTCGGCCACCTGGGGTCCGACCTGGGCGGTGTCACCGTCAATGGCCTGGCGGCCGCCGATAATCAGATCATAATCGCCGATTTTCCGTACGGCGGCGCTAAGGGCATAGGAAGTGGCGAGCGTGTCGCTGCCGGCAAATGCGCGGTCCGAGAGCACAACGCCGTCATCGGCACCGCGGTAAAGGCCCTCACGCACGATTTCGGCGGCGCGGGCCGGTCCCATAGTGAGCAATGTCACCTTCGTACCCGGATACATCTCCTTGAGCCGGAGAGCCTGCTCCAGCGCATTGAGGTCCTCGGGATTGAATATGGCCGGAAGCACGGCACGGTTGATTGTGCCGTCGGCTTTCATAGCATCCTTGCCGACATTGCGAGTGTCAGGCACCTGCTTGGCCAATACAATGATATTAAGACTCATATCTATTTAGTTTGTTTGAAATATTTTCCGATATATCCTGCTGCCCCTGCTCCATATTCAGTCGGGATTCAGTCGGGGCATATTTTGCGCAAAGTTAACAAAAATTTCTCGAAAACCTTTAATTTGTGCAAAAAAAGAGAGAAAAGCCCTGTCTCAACCCGTAATCTTTGTGGAAATAGCACCTGCGTCAATAAAATATGGATGTAATCGGGCCCTTTATTTGCAGTGTCGCTGAAATTCATTATTTTTGCAGATTATCTGACAATAGAAAATGAAAAGACTCAATATCCTCACAATATCAGCGGCATTGCTTGGTTTGTTATCATTTCAGTCGGAGGCCCAGACTGTGGCCGACGAATTGCTCGACAAGGGCCGGAAAGCATACATGGACTATGACTTCGACGGGGCTTCGGAGCACTATGCCAACGCTCGCAAGAAAGCCGGCAAAAAAGCATCGGTGGAATTCCTCGAGACTCTTGACCTGTACAACAGACAGCTGACCATGGCCGAGAACTTTCTTGAACGCGTCGAAAAAATCGAGATAATAGACAGCATAACCGTCCCCAAGAAGACGTTTTTCAAGAACTATCTCCTGCCTCCCTCCTCAGGATATCTCGGAGACGGCGCGATGCTTCCCAATGGTGCGGATGCCGATGAAGTGGACTATGTGTTCACCAATGAAGGGGGAGATTACAAACTGTGGGCGCAACCTGATTCATCGGGTGTCTTCCGCCTGATGGAAGCCATACGTCTCACCGACGGCAGCTGGAATCCACCGGCGCACCTCGACGATGAACTTTCCGAAGGCGGGGATGCAGTCTACCCCTTCATGATGGCGGACGGAGTGACGCTTTACTATGCCGACAACGGAGACAATTCCATGGGAGGATATGATATAATGGTGGCCACACGCGATGCCGCCGACGGAGAATTCCTTCAGCCCCAGAATCTCGGTATGCCTTATAACTCTCCATTCGACGACTATCTGCTCGCGGTCGATGAACTCAACGGTGTCGGCTGGTGGGCCACTGACCGCAAACAACTCGGCGATTCGCTGACGGTGTTCCTTTTCAAAGTGAACGACCTGCGCAGGAACTATTCGCCCGAGGATGAAAACCTCACCGCTTTCGCCCGCGTCGACGACATTATCCTCACTCAGGATCCCGACAGCAATTTCGACAGCCTTCTCGAAGAGATAAAGAAAATCAATCCCGCGGTTCCTGCCGAAAGGAACATCGATTTCATATTCCCGATGAGAAACGGGAAAATATACTACGAATACAGCGATTTCAAAAACGCCGGAGCACGTGCCATGATGAAGAAGTATATGGCGGCAAAGAAGAATCTCGATGAAAAATTAGCCAATCTATCCGACCTCCGCAGGGAGTATTACGACACTCCTGTGGAAGCTACCGGCACCAAGATCAGACGTCTGGAAGCCGACACAGAACGCGATCGCGTGAATGTGGACAAACTCCGCTCGGAGGTCTACCGCGCCGAGGTGCAGTGACAACTTTCGACAGGTCAGGGTTGCGACAAAAAAGATTCGACAAAAAATACCGATATGATATCCTTTACAATTGCTCTCGCAGTGCTTATCGCAGGGTATTTCACCTACGGCAAATTTGTTTCCAGAGTATTCGGTCAGGATCCCGCACGGATAACTCCGGTACATACCCGTGCCGATGGCGTTGACTTTGTACCGCTGCCGACATGGAAGATTTTCCTCATCCAGTTCCTCAACATCGCCGGACTCGGCCCGATCTTCGGAGCTATAATGGGAGTGATGTACGGTCCGGCCGCATTTCTGTGGATTGTGTTCGGCACCATTTTCGCAGGTGCGGTCCACGACTATCTGTCCGGGATGCTCTCGCTCCGAAACGGCGGCGCGTCACTGCCGGAGATTGTCGGTGCCGAACTCGGGTCGAAAATAAAGACTGTGATGCGCGTGTTCGCCCTGTTGCTGATGATTCTTGTGGGCGCGGTTTTCGTCTACAATCCCGCCGACCTGCTGGCAATGCTCACTCCGAACAGTCTCGACAAGATGTTCTGGATCGTAGTGATTTTCGCCTACTATATGCTCGCCACCCTTCTCCCTATCGACAAACTTATCGGCAAACTCTACCCATTGTTCGGAATAGCCCTGCTCTTCATGGCTTTGGGAATAATGACCATGCTCTACGTGCACGCGCCGCAGATGCCGGAAATGTGGGAGGGATTCTATAACCACAAGGCAGATCCCAAGGCCAACCCGATATTTCCGATGATGTTCGTGTCGATAGCATGCGGAGCCATTTCCGGATTCCACGCGACACAGTCGCCGATGATGGCCCGTTGCCTGAAAAACGAGAAATACGCTCGTCCAGTCTTCTACGGCGCTATGGTCACCGAAGGCATCGTGGCCCTGATCTGGGCCGCGGCCGCCATCGCCTTCACCGGAGGCTACAGCCAGCTTCAGGATGCCCTCGGCAGCGGCAGTCCTGCCATTCTCGTGAATGACATCTCGAAAGGATGGCTCGGCGCATTCGGCGGTATTCTCGCCATACTCGGAGTGATTGCCGCTCCCATCACGTCGGGCGACACAGCCCTCCGCTCGGCGCGCCTTATCGCCGCTGACTTCATGGGAATGGAACAGAAGACCATCGTCAGACGTCTGATGATATCCGTGCCGATTTTTCTCCTTTGTTTCGTGATAATGCTCATGCCCTACGACGCACTCTGGCGCTACTTCGCATGGTGCAATCAGGTGCTGTCGGTTTTCACGCTCTGGACAGTGACCGTATGGCTGGCCCGCAACCGCAAGCTGTACATGATCACATTGCTGCCTGCAATGTTCATGACATGCGTCACCGTGACATACATATTCTTCGCTCCCGAGGGATTCGGCGCGCTGACAGAAACTCTGTCCGGCTACAGGTTCAGCTACGGACTTTCGCTTGGAGCGGGTATATGCGTCACAACACTGCTCACATGGCTTTTCGCCCGTCGGCTCGCGGACATGAAAACCACCGATCCATCCCTCGCACACGAATGATACCTGACAGAAGATGACACCGCAACAGCTTTACAGTCTCATCAAAGAGACCACGAATTACAACCTTCACTCACATACCGAGTTCTGCGACGGGCACGCCCCGATCGCAAAAATGGCAGACACAGCCGCAGAGGCCGGCATGAGCGTATGGGCCGCCACGCCGCATTCTCCTGTCTGCCTGGAATCCCAATGCAACATGTCGGAGAAGAGTGTTCCGGAATTTCTGTCGCAGTGCGATTCCGCAAGAGAGAGACATGCCGGAAACATGAGATTCCTGACATCCATGGAGATTGATTTTGTAAGCCGGGATTTCGGTCCGCACATCGATTATTTCCAAAGGCTGCCGCTTGACTTCCGGCTCGGCTCGGTGCATTTCGTACCGACACAGGACGGTGTATGGCTTGACTGCGACGGAAGATTCGAGCGGTTCGCAGGATATCTTCGCGACGGCTTCAGGGGAGATCTGCGATATGTGGTGGAAAAGTATTTCGAGCAGGTGCTCACAATGCTCGAGCTCGGCGGCATAGATATGCTCGGCCACTTTGACAAAATAATAGGGAACGCCGCCCTCGCCGACCCCTCGATCGAGACGCAGAAATGGTATGAAGCGCTTGTCGACGATGTGGTGTCGCATGCCGCGGCATCCGGTGTAGTTGTAGAAATCAACACGAAGGCCATACTTGACAAGGGAAGGTTCTTTCCGGACCGCCGCTGGTGGGATAAACTGAAGAGCGCTGGAGTACCCGTTGCGATAAACTCCGACGCTCATTATCCTGACAAGGTCAATCTCGGCCGCGCCGAGGCTCTCTCCCTTTGGGAAGAATCCTGAGCGGAGTCGTACTGTCCCTGCGGGAACGGCATCAGTCGCCGCCCGTTCTTTTTACCTTGATTTGCAGGCCGCGCAGTCTGTCGCGGCACAGTTCCTTAAGTTCCTCGCTACGTTCACTGCGCTCTATGAGATCTGCCTCGTCATTCTTCGGCACTTTGGGAAGCGTGACATGCAGCAATGCCCATCCCGCGATTCCGGAGATAAGCGAACCGGCCAGAATGCCGAGTTTCGCTTCATTGAGCAGCAGCGAGGTCACCGGGTCGCCGCCAAACGACAGATTGGCGATGAACAGCGAGACCGTGAATCCTATTCCTGCAAGTACCGACACCGAGGCCAGACTTGCCCACGAGGTACCTTCGGGCATACGTGCGATCTTGAGTCTGATGGCAGCCCACGACATGAGGAATATACCGAGAAACTTACCGGCCACAAGACCGAGGATAATAGCCAGACTGACTCCGCTGACCACCATGCCCGGGGTCATGTCGCCGAAGAAAATCCCGGCATTGGCAAAGGCGAAGAGAGGAATAATCAGATAGTTCACGAGCGGATGCAGTGTATCCTCCATATCCTGAAGCGGAGAAATAACTTTGTCTGATGCAGTCTCGATCTCTTTCAGCCAGTTCATCTGATCCTTGTCCAGAATGGTTCGGGAGTTGAGCTGTTCGTCATCATCGTTTGCAAAATATGATATGTTTTTCCTGATGGTCTTCACATATCTCTTGGGCGCGAACACCGGCTTCGCAGGGACAGTGAACGCCACTATCACGCCGGCGATCGTGGGATGTATTCCGGACTGCAGGAAAAAGAACCACACGAATATTCCGATTCCTGCATAGAAAAGTTTAGACTGGATTCCCAGCCACCCCCCTGCAAGCAGCATGAAGATGCATCCGGCCGCCCAGAGAATCGACGTGACATCTATCTGCTGGCTATAGAAAATGGCGATCACAAGTATACCGCCTATATCGTCGACAACCGCGAGTGTGGTGATGAATATTTTCAGCCCGACAGGCACCCGGCGCCCGAGCATGGCAAGGATACCGAGCGTGAAAGCGATGTCGGTGGCCATCGGTATCGCCGCGCCGCCGGCATAGTCGGTGCCACGCGAACAGAGCCAGTAGATGAGCACGGGCATACCCATGCCTCCTATGGCCGCGATGATGGGAAGAATCGCGTTCTTTATAGAGGAAAGCTCTCCCACAAGAATCTCGCGCTTTATCTCAAGACCCACCGAGAAAAAGAATATCGCCATCAGCGCGTCGTTGATGAACTCCATCACCGACATCGGGCGACCGTGATGGCTGAAGAGGTTGAAGTTTCCGATGCGCAATTCTATCTCATTCAGCCAAAGGCTGTTGTAAAACTCCGTAAATGGAGGAATGTTCACTATTACCAAAGCAAGCAAAGTGGCGACAATCAATACGTTGCCGCCATTTGCATAGTTTTTCAGCGTCTTTTGCGCTGTAAAGAATACGGATGCCATGTTGTGTGTGTGTTGCAGGATTTCATGCCTTCAGTAGTTTGAATCCTGAAGTTTATATTTCAGTGGATCAGGCCGGATTGGGATTGTTTCGGCCGTCAAGAAGCTCGAAAAGCTGTTCGGCCGCGGCCTTGGTCTTCACCTTGTCGATCTTGTCGGTGACAGTGCCGTCATGGTCGCAGATGAATGTGGTCCGCAGAATGCCGAGATATTCTCTGCCGGCCATTTTCTTTACGGCCCAGACTCCGGCTTTCTCGCATAACCGCACATCCGTATCGGCCACGAGCGGGAACGGAAGACACTGCTTCTCGGCAAATTTCCGGTGGCTTGCCTCCGAATCCTTGCTTACACCGATGATCTGATAACCCATATCGAGAAAAGTCCGGTAATTGTCACGCAGACTCACTGCCTCAAGGGTACACCCCGAAGTGTTGTCCTTGGGATAAAAATATATGATGAACTTTTTATCCGGAAAATCCGAAAGTCGCACATCTTTGCCCTCGGCATCCACACCGAGAAGATCAGGAAATTTATCACCTATGTTCATAATCCTTAATTTGTTTACTCCTCCCCTCTACAGTTGTGGGGAAATTGCAGAAAGAAAGATTTTATTATAAAAACATTCGCGCCGCCCAAGGGTTCATCCTATAGCGGCGCGGTTTGTGTCAATCGAGTTTGAGGACGGCGAGGAATGCTTTCTGCGGCACCTCCACCGATCCTATCTGCTTCATTCGCTTCTTGCCGGCCTTCTGTTTTTCGAGCAACTTCCTTTTTCTGGAAATATCGCCGCCGTAACATTTGGCGGTGACGTCCTTACGGACTGCCTTCACAGTCTCTCGGGCTATTATCTTAGCGCCGATCGCGGCCTGGATGGCTATGTCGAACTGCTGACGCGGAATCAGTTCCTTGAGTTTCTCGCACATGCGTCGGCCGAATCTCACGGAGTTTGCCTCATGCGTCAGTGTCGAGAGCGCATCTACACTTTCTCCGTTTAGGAGGATATCAAGTCTGACAAGCTTTGACTCGCGGAAATCATGGATATGGTAGTCGAACGACGCATACCCTTTCGATATGCTTTTAAGTTTGTCATAGAAATCAATCACAATTTCTCCGAGCGGCATATCGAACGTAAGCTCCATCCGGTTGCCGGAGATGTACTCCTGTTTCACCAGTTCGCCCCGTTTGCCGAGACATAGGGTCATGATCGGCCCTATGTAATCGGCCTGGGTTATTATGGTTGCCCGGATATACGGTTCCTCGATGTGGTCTATCAGCGTAGGCTCCGGAAGGCCGGAAGGATTGTGCACCTCTGTCTTGTTTCCCTTCTTGTCGTAAACGTTGTAGGAGACATTGGGCACGGTAGTGATCACGTCCATATCGAATTCGCGGCCGAGGCGCTCCTGGATTATCTCCATGTGCAGCAGGCCGAGGAAGCCGCAACGGAAACCGAAGCCGAGGGCTGCCGACGATTCAGGCTGGAACGTGAGCGAGGCATCGTTCAGCTGCAGTTTCTCAAGCGATGCACGGAGATTTTCGAAATCCTCCGTCTCAATGGGATAGACGCCGGCGAACACCATCGGCTTCACTTCCTCGAATCCCGCAATGGCAGACTCGCAGGGTCTGCTGACATGGGTGATGGTATCGCCCACCTTCACTTCCTTCGATGTCTTTATACCGGAGATGATGTATCCCACGTTTCCGGCCGACAGGTCCTTGCGGGGAGACATTCCGAGCTTGAGCACTCCTATCTCGTCGGCATGGTATTCCTTGCCGGTGGCGACAAACTTTACGAAATCGTCCGTACGGATCGTACCGTTGACAATTTTGAAATAGGCTATGATTCCCCGGAACGGATTGAACACGGAGTCGAAGATCAGAGCCTGTAGCGGAGCTTCGGGATCTCCTTTGGGCGCCGGGATACGACGGATGATCGCCTCGAGAATATCATCGACCCCCATACCTGTCTTGCCGCTGGCGCGGATCACCTCCGAGCGGTCGCAACCGAGCAGATCCACAATCTGGTCCTCCACCTCGTCGGGCTTCGCGCTGTCCAGATCGCACTTGTTGAGCACCGGGATAATCTCCAGGTCATTTTCTATGGCCATGTACAGGTTGGAGATGGTCTGGGCCTGAATGCCCTGCGAAGCATCAACGATGAGGAGGGCACCCTCGCACGCGGCAATGGAGCGCGACACCTCGTATGAGAAGTCCACGTGTCCCGGAGTGTCGATAAGGTTGAGAATATATCGTTCGCCGTCGAGAGTCCATTCCATCTGGATCGCATGGCTCTTGATGGTGATGCCGCGCTCACGTTCGAGATCCATGTCATCGAGAACCTGAGCCTCCATGTCTTTGGCGGCGATGGTTTCGGTGTATTCAAGCAGGCGGTCGGCGAGTGTCGATTTGCCGTGGTCGATATGTGCGATTATGCAGAAATTGCGAATATTTTTCATCTATGCTGATAATATAATGTGCAAAGATACAATTTTCCCGCAAAACAGACAAAATCCGCCCATAATGCGTTGCCGTCATCGCACGGCGACTTTGACGCTGCACGCTCCTGATCTGACAATGTAGACCCCCGGACGGCATGAGGCTGTCAGGCCGTATCTGAGTCTCTGTATGTCGGCTTCAGCGGACGAACGATTGTATATCAGGCGGCCGTCGGCAGAGTGGACGGTCACGTTACCGCCGGATCCATCAGTTATATATATGCCGCCATCTACAGCGTATGCGATCTCGAAGTCAGCGATAACCGCGTCGTCGAAGCCTGTTGTCCGCGGCTCCGTGTCCCAGCCTGTATCGATGTGACGCTTATTGATTATCAGAGCCAGACGGTTCATTACTTCCTGGTCCTTGGGATCTTTGGAATTGCAGAAATCAAAGACTGCCTGACGCCCGTTGTAGTATGCCACAGGCATGTACTCGAAAACCTGTTCTGTTTCGAAATAGTCAATGTAGTCGACAAGACGCTGATAAAATTCAGGGTGATGGGCGTGCAGTCCGGAGTTGGGGGCTATAGTCGTGTAGGTAATGTCTGAATTAGGGATGTAATTGTAGTCGAGACCTTCGAATTCCATCTCAAGATAGACATCGTTGTCCCATGCATAGTTGATAGCGTCAGTCAGCCGTTCAAGCGGAGTCTCTTTTTTGAAATAATAACCGGGCTGTATGTAGCATACGTCCATGCCCCATTCTTTCCAACGGTCAGCTCCGCGGGCCCCGTAATATGGGATCCAATAGACTTTAAGTCCGAGCGAGTGGAAATAGTTGTTGACTTCGGGTATCACGGTATTCCAATAGTCCTCGAAAAAAGACTCTTTTGTCCAGTAGATGCCGTCGAGCTCGATATTCTTGAACCCTGCTTTTTCCCAGCGCTTGATAAATTCGTCGGCATACCATTTCATGGTCTTGATTTTGCCTGCGTCGGTCGATATGTTGATGCTTTCTCCGTAGAGGCTTCCCCATATCTGCGAAGGCTTGTCGGGCACAGGCGCGTTGAAGACGATCTTGTGTTTGTGTCCCGGTTGCCCCAGCGATGGCGTAAGTTCGCCGATGAGCTCGTCGAGAGCTGAGAGGCCGGATCCTTTGTCTTGTCCGAACTGGATGTCCAATAGACGTTCCCAATGTGATCTGCGTGAAGGGTTGCCGTCAAATTCTCCGAGGCTTACAGTCGTGCCGTTCTCGTCATACATCATGTAGTCGAGAAAGAGGAACCCGTCGAATTTCCAGGATTGTGTTCTGTCGGGATAAGTATGAACCACATAAGGCAAAAACTTTTCTTTAGTCCATTCGGGCCTGTTTTGGCTACCTATGTATATAAGCGCCAGATCGTCAATGTCTGTAGCCGGAGATAACTGCCCCGCTTTCAGTCCGGATGAAAGCATTGACAACGCGGCCAATAACAAAACTTGTTTTTTCATATTGGTGATATATATTAAGATTAAAGGGCGGATTTAGATATGGGTTGATGCAAAGGTATATATTTCATATCAATCAACAAAATTAATTTCAGGATGTTTGAGTGTTTGCATTAGAAAGCTTAACAATAATTAGCTAAAAATTATCGAAAAACATCAGTTTCGGGTTTGGCGGTAACGGAAATAATTCTCTATATTTGCAGAAAAATTTCCGTAATTGATGCGGAAAGTTGCCAATTCATTACTGTTTATTCATTACTTAAATCTAAGTCATTGTTACATCGATGATTGTTACTTTAATTCTGTTATTTATGGTCGGCTATCTGTGTATAGCCCTGGAGCACACTTTGCGTATAGACAAAACCGCTATAGCGCTTTTGCTCGGAATGGTGATGTGGATTGTCTATGCCCTTGGAGCGGAGTGGATAGTGCCTTTGGTCGATAATGAGGATCTTGCGCGTTTTGTCAGCGAGAATCCCCGGCTCGCGGGCAGTTCGTTCGCCCACCAGTGTCTTGACTATGTGTTAAATGTCAAGATCGTCGAAGCACTGGGTGACATTTCGCAGACATTATTCTTTCTGATCGGTGCGATGACTATAGTAGAACTGATTGATGTCCACGGCGGTTTTACCGTGATTACCGACCATATCAACACCCGCAGCAAGCGTAAGCTGCTCTATGTGATATGTGCCACCACTTTTGTTTTTTCGGCTGTGCTTGACAACATGACCACGACAATCGTGATGATATTACTGCTTAGAAAACTTGTTTCGGACAGGAATGAGCGGTGGCTTTATGCGGGCATGATCATTATTGCCGCCAATACCGGCGGCGCATGGTCGCCCATCGGCGATGTCACGACTATTATGCTATGGGTCAAAGGCAATGTGACGGCTCCGGCTCTGATAAGTTATGTGCTGTTGCCGAGTATTGCGGCAATGGTTGTGCCTATGTTAAGTACGGCCAAGCTGCTCAGCGGCCGTCTCCCCGAAATGGCTCAGGAGAGCAAGGCCGTCAGCGAGATATCGTCGCGCGAACGTAAAACGATCTTTTATCTCGGTGTCTGCGGACTGATTTTCGTGCCTGTTTTCAAGACCATTACCCATCTTCCTCCCTTTGTCGGCATTCTGCTTGTGCTTGCGGTGCTCTGGGTTTTCACCGAACTGTTCTATAACGGTAAGATGCTCGACCGCTCGCGTGAGCACCGTCTGCCAAAAGTAATCTCGCGTATCGACATGCCTTCGATTTTGTTTTTCCTCGGCATACTTATGGCGGTGTCGGTGCTCGATGCCTCCGGTATATTGAGCGCGACCTCGCAGTTTCTGGACGAACATGTCCATAATGTCTATGTGATAGATGTCCTTCTCGGAGTGTTGTCATCGATATTCGACAACGTTCCGCTCGTGGCGGGTGTGATGGGCATGTATCCCGTTGCTTTGCCCGGGTCAGTTGATTATGCGGCCAACTTTGTCGTCGACGGAACGTTCTGGGAATTTCTCAGCTATTGCGCCGGAGTCGGTGGTAGTCTGCTCATCATCGGTTCGGCGGCAGGTGTGATAGCGATGGGCCTCGAGCGTATCACCTTCGGATGGTATTTCAAGCGCTTCACCTGGCTTGCGTTTCTCGGATATCTCGCGGGTGCTCTCGTCTATATGCTGGAAGTATTCTTTATGAAAGCTCCATATCTCGGCCTTTAAAACACTCTCTTATAACAACACTCAAATATCAGATTATGAAAATCTCTCTTCCCCGATGCAGACAGGGCGAACCTGTGACGATCGAAAGCAACGGTTATCCGGTTGTGATTATCGGAGCCAACGGTGCAGGGAAATCGCGCTTCACCGCACAGCTGGCGTCGTCGCTGGGCGAACGGGCGTTCTCTCTTTCTGCTCTCCACGGCCTTTATGTCCGCGACAGCGACAGTCTGAGGCAATCTTCAGTGGAGAGTATATGCGAGCCCGAGGTCGTCGACGGCGTCATCAGAGACGGTCGTTGCAATGAACTCGACCTGATGCTGTTGCAGTTGATGCGCGACGAGATGGTCAACCTGCTCAACTATAAGCTGCTCAAGGCCGATGGTCGTGATGCGGAGCTTAAACGCACACGCCTCGATCGTGTTATCGAACTGTGGCAGGAAGTGTTTCCAGGCAACAGGATATTGGTTGGAAGCGGTCGGTTTCTATTTAGCCGCGCAAACGCCGAAGACAGGTATTCGGCCGTAAGGTTGTCTGACGGCGAGCAGGCGGTCATATATTATATAGCCGGTGTGCTGTATGCACCCCGCCATGCAGCGATATTCATCAACTCGCCCGAGATGTTTCTTCATCCTACGATCATGCAGGCTCTCTGGACGAGAATAGAAATGCTCAGGCCCGACTGCACATTTATATATACGACCCACGATCTGGAATTCACATCTTCGCGTGGCCATGCTTCGGTTATCTGGGTAAGAGACTATGACCAGGCGGCAGTTGACTGGGACTATTCCGTGCTTCCAGACAGTTCTAACATCACCGACGATGTCTATCAGGCCATTATCGGAGCCCGTAAACCAGTGCTTTTCATCGAAGGCGACGGGGTGCATTCGATTGATTCGAAACTTTATCCCCTGGTGTTTAAGGAATTTACCGTCAAATCGCTCGGCAGCTGCAACAAAGTGACCGAGGCCACGAGATCGTTCAACGATCTCAACGGCTTCCATCACATGGATAGCTACGGCATCGTCGACCGCGACCGGCGGGATGAACATGAGGTGCAGTATCTGCGCGGCAAGCGCGTGATGGTGCCCGAGGTCGCCGAGATCGAAAACATACTGATGCTCGAGGACGTGATAAAGGTTGTCGCGCGAAGCCGCGGACGCAATCCCGAGAAGGTGTTCGACAAAGTCAGCCGTGCGGTGATATCACAGTTTTCTCTGGCACTGAAGCAGCAGGCGCTCCTGCATACGCGCCACCGTGTGAAGCGCACTGTCGAATATCGTATCGACGGACGTTTCACAAATATCGCGATGCTGGAGTCGCATATCATGAAACTGCATGACGAGATCGCGCCGCGAAAAATTTATGAGGCGTATTGCAGGCAGTTCCGTCAGTATGTTGAGACTAACGACTATGCCGCTGTGCTAAAGGTGTATAATCAGAAATCCATGCTTCCCGCGAGCAATGTCGCAGCCCTGTGCGGTCTCAGAAACAAAGATGAGTATGTGGCTGCGATCATAGAGCTGCTGCGTCGTCCGGGCGATGAGGCTCAGATGATAAGTCAGGCGGTCAAGCGCTGTTTCGGCCTCGACGGCAACGTTGCGGCCGGATAAAAGCTTGTTTTTAAGCGCTCTCTAAGGTCAGAAGCCTACATAGTCGCTCGGATCTGTAGCCGAACCGCTATGCCACAGTTCGAATGTAAATGTGTTGCCCTTGCCTGAGTGGCCTATGCGTTCTCCGGCTAAAAGACGGGCTCCCGGCTTGGTAAAGCACTCCGACAGACCTGAATATAAGGATATGAAATCGTTGGGGTGTTGTACGATCACGGTTTTCAGCCCTTCGGCATTATTATAGACGCTCACCACGGTGCCACGGTAGGTCGCCGAGACAGGCAACAGATCGGCTTGAGTGAAACTTACAGAAGTCGCGTTGTCATTTGAGACAGCCTCGACCAGAGCTTCAGGCGCGGGAGAATAAAAAGCCATGCCTTCGGCTACTATAGGGGTCAGCACCGATAGATTGAAGCGGTCGGAAGCCTCGTAGATCTGCACGAACTGCCGTTCGGCTTCAGACGGAGCCAACAACGAGTCGGCTTTTGTTTTGGATATTTCTTTTCTCACGGCGTCGGTGACCGCAGCCGAGTCGGTCTCGCCCGAAAGTATGTTGCGCAGATTGGTCATATATCGGTCGTTGGCTATCGATCGCAACTCGAGAGAGTCAAGACGCATTGCCATGTCGACATAGCGGGACCTCAGATCTCCTTCAAGGCGACCGGGTAGGAGTTTTCTGACCGGAGTGAAAAATATGATCACAAACATCAGTGCTGCGACAGCCGCGACCGACATCGTGCTTACAACGATCAGTCTTGCGCGGCTGAAACGTATTGTCCAGACACGGTTGAACGTATTCTCGGCAATAAAATCGAGACGGTAGCGACGCGGGTTGCTGAACTCCGTTTTGGAGTTGCGTCCCAATTAGCCGGACACACTGCCTGGCAGAGCCTTGATCCACTTTCCGAACCTGTCTGTTTTCATATCGACAAAGTTAATCAATCTCGCTGTAATGACAAAAATTTCCGGATAATCCGTGCGGCGCTATCCTGACTCAGGCTCAGGCCACAGGAAAGAAAGCCCTGTTTTTTTCAGGTTCGAAGACCG
>DERZ01000003.1:43827-45039 GCA_002361155.1 Porphyromonadaceae bacterium UBA3327
AACAAATCGCTAATTTTGCACTTGTTAACTGGACTTGAAACAAAAAAATAAAAAAAGAAGTCGGCGACCTACCGAACAAAGATCTTTACGATGTGTTATAATTTCATAACAGCCGGTATTCAACCGCTTATTTATGAGAATTAGAAATATCAATACTTTTCGTCTAACAAAAACTTACAGAAATGAAAAAGAATGTGCTTTGCTCTTTCGCTGCATGCAGCGCAATGCTTTTACCCGGAATTACGGCCAACGCACAGGAAACAGTCGTTGTGGAAGAATCCATTATGGAGACTGAGGTGCCTTGTAAGAACCACTATTATTCCACTTCAAAAGATAACTGGTTTATCCAGGTCGGTGCGGGCGTAGCTTCGCCTTTCGTTGAAAATGCCGGTGGAGGCCACGGCCACTTTACCGCCAACTACAATCTTGCTTTCGGCAAGTATATCTCTCCTTATCTGGGATGGCGTATCAGCTTCCTCGGAGGCGCTCTCCACAACAACCCCGGAACATACCAGAAGTTCAAATATGTCAATGCCAACGTTGACTTCATGTGGGATATGTTGAACTCGATGGGCGGTGTCAACACCAAGCGTGTTTTCTCGATCGTGCCTTTCGTCGGTCTCGGCGGAACATTCGGATGGGACTATCGTCCTGACGGCACTATCATGGGCAACGACGGCAAACCTAAGGGCAACGTATGGGCTCTCCCCGTATCTGCCGGCATTCAGTTCAACTTCCGTCTCTGCAAATATGTCGACTTCTTCCTCGAGGGGCGCGGACAGTTCTACGGTGACAACCTCAACAATATTCCCGGCGGACGTCCTGTCGACATCAACCTTACGGCTACAGGCGGCTTCATCTTTAAGATCGGTGGCGATGACTTCAAGTCTTACAACCCCTGTGACTATCTTGGCTATATCAGCAACCTCAACAATCAGGTCAATGATCTCCGCGGTGCTCTCGCAACTACAAGCGCAGCCCTCGCAGCAGCCGAAGCCCAGTTGCCTTGCCCCGAAGTTCAGGAGACTGTCGTAGTCCAGGAAAGCGCTCCTATGATGTCGACCGTACGCTTCACGCTCAATTCTGCCCGCATCAGCGATATGGAGATGGTCAATGTCTACAACACTGCCGAATATCTTAAGGCCAACCCCGACCTGAAAGTGGTTATCGCAGGCTATGCCGACAAAGATCGGAAGAGCACATCTGAACTCC
>DERZ01000029.1:0-13364 GCA_002361155.1 Porphyromonadaceae bacterium UBA3327
GTTCTCCTGCTGTCCCGGGGACTTCCTGTCACCTCCTGTGCCTTGCGGCTTCCCTGGTGTCGTTCCCGAAACGCGAATGCAAAATTACAGCGTTTTCTGACATTGTGCAAATCTTTTCGCCATTTTTTTTCAAAATCATGCCCGATATCCGTTTATCTTGTTGATATATCGCGAATTAAAAATATGTTAATTTTTGTTTTGATTTGTTAATTCGATGTTCTGAAACATTGTTTTACACCGCACCCAGTCCTCCAAAAAAACGAGACAGAGCAAAAAAAACACCGTCCGGATGCTTTTATGCATCTGCGGACGGCATTAGAGATTCCGACTCAGCCCTCCAAATTTACGTGAAGGGTCCTAATTACAATGGTCAGCGATAATCTTTCAGGAGCTCGCGAAGACGCTTGCGGGTGAAGAATATACGACTTTTCACGGTACCGAGGGGCATACTGAGACGAGAAGAGATCTCCTCATACTTGTATCCAGCCACATGCATCGAGAACGGCACACGGTAATCATCGGGGAAGCCTGCGAGAATAGCAGAAATCTCGCGGGCAGTGTAAGCTCCATCAGGGGTATCAAGACCCGAATCCTGCGGAAGATTGAGATGATAGAGGTCTTCTGTGACATCAACGACTGTATTTTCACGCACACTTTTGCGATAGTTGTTGATGAAGATATTGCGCATGATGGTGAGAATCCATCCCTTGAAATTGGTGTCCTCGGCAAACTTCCCCTCGTTGTCAAGAGCTTTAAGGGTTGTATCCTGAACCAGATCGTGCGCCTCTTCTATTGGTGGTGAGTTTCATCGCAAATGACATAAGATTACCCTGCATACCGATTACGGAGGATTTGAAGGCATCGTTCTTGTTCATCTGATGTAAGGATTAAAATGGGTTAGATGTGTGTTTTGACTCGCTCTTAGTTCGAAATCATTTTCACGTGTCAAAGTTACTTATTATATTTTATTCACGCAATATTTTTCTTTAAAATCAGTCATTTTTTTAAAGAATCCAAGGTAATCTTCACACTTTTGCAACAATTGGGCCGCCAATCCTTCTTTCCGCTACTTTTCGCTGTTGATCCGGTCGACTCGGACAAGTTCGATTCTGGTTGTTCCCATTCTTACGATGGTGAATTTCAGACCCGCTATTTCCAGTATGTCACCCTGCGCGGGAAGAGCCTCAAGGTTCTCGAGTATGTATCCGGCAAGCGTATGGTATTCCTCGCTCTCGCGAAGGTCGAGTCCGAACTCCTCATTGACAGCCGAGATCTCAACTCTTCCGGAAAACATGAAGGAGTTGTCGTTGACCTTTCTCGCCACGATCCTCTTATGATCATGTTCATCCTCGATCTCTCCGAAAATTTCCTCCACGAGGTCTTCGAGAGTGACAAGACCTGAAGTCCCTCCGAATTCATCCACCACGATCACAAGGCTGCGCTTGTCGGCCATCATGCGCCGCATCATCTTGTTGGCCAACATAGTCTCGGGAGTAAAGATGACCGGCTTCAGACGGCGGCGCCAGTCGGCATTCTTGTTGAACAGCTCCGAAACATGTATGTAGCCCACCACATCATCGATATCCTCTTTATATACCACCACTTTTGAAAGGCCGGTGTCTATAAATTTTTTCATAAGGTCATCGCTGGAGGTGCCATCAAGGGGCACAGCCACTATCTCGTTGCGCGGGATCATGCAGTCCACTATTTCTGTATCCTTGAAATCGACAGCCCTGCGGAAGATTTTGACTTCGTTTTCCTCGGCCCTTTTGTCGACCTGCTCCTCAAACGACTGCTGGAGATAGCTGTCAAGCTCGTCGATGGTAAGCCGCTGGTCGCCGCTCTGGCCCGGGCCAAGGCCGAAAGCCTTCATCAGCCCCCTGGAAATCATCGACACCAGCCATGACACGGGATATAGAATAAGATAGATCAGATAAAGCGGAAGAGCCAGAAGACGGATCATGAAGTTCGGATTTACCCGGAAAGTAGTCTTCGGAAAAAACTCACCTGTAACAAGGATTAGCCCGGTAGAAAGGATGGTGTTGGAGACAAGTACCAATGCATCGCTTCCCTCCCCGAAAAACTGTTCGAGAGGACTGTTGACAATAGCGGAGAATGCGATACCATATATTACAAGCACCACATTGTTGCCTACAAGAAGAGTCGAGATAAACATATCCTCATGACGGGAGAACATCTTGATTATCCGGTCGACGAGTCCTCCTCTTGCGGCATCTATCTCCATCCGGACCTTGCTCGACTGCACGAAAGCTATTTCGGTACCGGAGAACAGACCGGAGAAAACTATGGCCACAAGTGTGATTATTACAGCAGGGACAAATTGGAGATCCATTGTCTTGTCTTTATTATTGCCTTATTATAGCCTTTCATTATCATAACCGGCAAACCCTGTCATTGATCCTGTCATTGATTATGTGTGTCGGTTTTTGCCGCATCGTCCTCAGGAACGGGGAATATTCCCTGAGGTTTCAGCACCCGGTACGAAGTGAGCCGTTCGTTCGATTCGAAACCGATTCCCTCCAGCACATGGGTTGCTGTCTCTATATGAATAAAGGTGTCGCTGTAGATGCGTCCCTGACGCTGGTCCCAATAAAGCCTTTCCGAAAGGAACAGATCTTGTGGAACTTTTGTCATCTCCACGTTTCCTTCAAGTCGCCAGAGGCGACGATCCCTGAAGTAGCGCGCCGAGTCGGCAGCGACCGTCGCCACCACATGGAAATAGGGATCGTATTTCTGTAGATATAGCCCTTCCGGAAAAATCCAGTACGCGGGGGTCGCCTCATCGTATACCTTCCACACCGGCGCCACAATCTTGTACTGTATCACTCCCGAGTCAGAGATAAGAGTAGAGACATTGCGGGTGGTCATAGTCGCCATTTTCATGGGGTCAAGACTCGCCGCGACATTTATCTTCTGTTCCTCCACACAAGCGGAGAGCAACAACGACACCGCAAGCGATATGGCTGATATGCGGGAGAGGGCTGAGCCGCGCGCGAATCGGCAGATCACTTGATTTTACGTTTGAAGAACCAGACCTCGTTGAAATTCACGCCGAGCGTGATATTGAAGTAATTTTCACCGATAAGCGCTACCGGTGCGGCATGCCTCCGCTTCCACTCAAGACCGAGATTGACCATGGTCTTGCCCTCGGGGGTGGGGAATCCGACTCCGCATGACACGCCGTATTCTTTCACTGAATTGCCGTTGATAAACAGATAATCGTCGGTGTAGTAAGCACCAAGACGGTAAGTCATTCGCTCGCCGTAACCTCCGCGGATCTTAGGCGTGTATTCGGCACCGGCCGCATAGCGGAGACGATTGTTGAACTTCATTCCCTGAAACACCACCACTTCAGGATGCTCCTCCATATATAAAGGAGAATATTCGCAGTCTTTCCAGCCCTGCCATGTGAAATCGGCCTCCACCATGAACCGGCCCTGGCGCTGATGGACATAGCTGATGCCGGCGCCGACGGTGTTGGGCATGTAGTATTTCCCTTTCATTTTCATGAAAGCCACCGTATCGGGGCGCGAGTCCTGAGAGGTTTCCTGGATTGTGGCCCAGGTCTTGCCGAGGAGAGTCTTCCGCGGACTCCAGGTGACACCGAGAGTGATACGGTCATTCTTGGTAATGTTCTGCGTATATTGAGCACCTACCAGGATATTCCAGTCTCGGATTTCCATCACATGCTCGAATTTGGAGCGTCCCCCTCCCTCGGGAACAGAGAACACATCGTTTGCAATTGTACCGAAATTATAACTGACGTTGAATCCGAGTGAAAATCCTTTGATTTTTCCGCTCAGACCGAGATAGAACTCGTTGATACCGCCCGATCCCTGATTCTCCATCGCGCCGTGCCGGATTTCATTTCCGAACGCATAACCGACAGAACTTAGAGGAACGAGCCCAATCGAGCCTCCCATAAACTTATTGATCGGAAACTGCATGGTTACATAGTCCACGCCGCCGCCGATCGAGTGATCACGGACAGACCCCTCCTTGCTCCAGAGCATAGACATGTCGGCGCCGAGATCGAACAGGAACGTCAGCGAATCGATTGCCGCATACGAGGCTGGATTCATCACATTGATCTGTCTGCCGGAGTTCATGGCGTAGCCTACACCTCCCATCTGCCGCTGCATGGATGTGGCCCTGTCGCCGAGAATACCGTACCCGTACATCGAATATGGAGTTGTGACGTTCTGGGCCGTCGCAGCCGCAGCCAAAACAGCCGCAGGAAGGAGAAAAAGGAGTTTTATCTTATTCATTGTCATCATAATTGTCGTTATAATTGAAGATCCGTACCAGACCGCGACCCACAAGCGCATGGTCTACATCTGCATCGATGTTTTCATCTGCGAGCAACCGTGCGAGAATATCGGCATTGCCGCCGGTAAGAATGATTTTCACATTTCCTAATCTGCGTTCCGCCATGTCGCGGATACCACGGATTTCAGCCACAAGTCCTCTGAGCACACCGGCACGTATGGCCGTGACCGTATCGTGCCCGAAATCCGGGAGTTCCCCCTCCGGATCCACGAGCGGAAGGCGGGAAGTAAATCCGTTGAGAGCCCGGAACCGGAGAGAAAGTCCCGGCGATATGTTGCCGCCGAGAAAGCGTCCGTCGGCCACAAGATCCTCCGTGACAGCTGTTCCGGCGTCCACCACCAGCACCGGCACACTGGACAACGCTCCAGCCGCCGCCGCCACTCGATCTGCACCGAGACTGCCCCGGCTGTCGTATTCCACATCCAGAGGCAACGGAGTCGACGGACAAAGTCTCAGATAACGGTTGCCGAATCCGCGTTCAAGAAAATCCTCGAGACCACGGGAGTCCTCCCCAACCCTGCAGGATACGGCACATTCCGGGACATGCCGGCGCACCATGCACTCGATATCCTGCTCCGACAACGTGCCGGAAGAATTGCATTCGAGAAGTCTTTCCCCCTCGAACACGCTCACCTTGGCGGCGGTGTTGCCTATGTCCAGCGTAAGGACTCTTTCCTTCATTCTTATACGGGACGGTTTTGTTTCGATGATATTCCTATCGTACCGAATCTTTGTGCTGCTTTCTGAGAGCGAAGACAAGCATCCATGATGAGATGATCTGTATCAAGGCCCCAGCGAGAGTGAAGAGAATAGTGTCGCGGAGTATTCCGAGCGTTATCCCGTAAGCGCCGAAGCGCGCGGAATTATAGAACCAGAAAGCGGCTCCTACACAGAAACAGACACCGGACCAGACCTCCATGCGACGAATGCGCCGCACGCGCAGACTGTCACCTGGAGCGCCGACCTTCACCAACCGCGCCACTATGTACACAACCGCGCCACCCGTGTACACCCATTTGAATATATCTCCCAGTGTGCTGTTGTCCATGCTCACAATGGGAGCTATCATGCCGACGCACACAAGAATCAGTCCCATGGTCGCCGCGGTCTCTACGATCCTGCGTCGCCGCATGAGCGCGGCATCCTGCGCAAGGCTCCTTCCTGTTTCTTCTCTCCTGCTCATTTTATGACATATACATCTTCAGTGGATTTCTGCATGCGGTATTGTTCCCTCGCAATTTTCTCAAGGTCTTCGGTGCCGGTCAGCAGCTGCTCGCGACGGTTACGATAATAGTCGGCAGAATCTTCGCATGCCTTGATCTCTTCCTGGAGGCTCTTGATTTCCTCCTGATAGCGTATGTTGTTCTTCCAGGACACATCGTCGTTGAGAAACAACATAAGCAGTATCATGCCTCCTATCAGCAACAACGCAAGGTGCGACCGTCTTCTCAGCCAGAAATTCCACTTTTTGATTTTCCTGCTCATTTCAAACTTCAAAATTAGTGATTATGCCCGATTATTCAAAATTATAAAGGATTTTTAAGGAACTTTTAGAAGCTGTTTAATAAAAAAAGTTAACTCCGGGCAGCTATGAAATAAAAAACCCGGGCCGCAGCTCGGGGGAATGATTCGGGTTATGTACATTATTCTGTTTTGACTGTCTTTTAAATATCGGACATCGATGCCTCGCTATCTGTAGTCCTTCAGAAGCACCTGAAGGCGTTTGCGAGCGAAAAAGATTCTGCTTTTCACCGTACCGAGAGGCAACGACATTTTTTCCGCTATCTCGTTGTACTTGTATCCGGCGAGGTACATGGTGAAAGGCACCTTGTATTCATCGCTGAAATTGTTGATAGCCACCGATATCTCCTTGACAGCCACAGATCCCTCGGGAGATGTCAGACCAGACTCCTGCGAAAGATTCACATGATAAAGATCCTCCGTAGTGTCGATTATCGTGGAGTTTCGCACCTGTCGTCGGTAGTTGTTTATGAAGATGTTCCGCATGATTGTGAACACCCATCCTTTGAAGTTGACATTGTCGACGTATTTCGACTCGTTGTCAAGCACCTTGAGCGTGGTGTCCTGGACCAGGTCCTGGGCCGCGTCAGGGTTCGATGTTAGCTGGCAGGCGAAATTGAACAGATTTCCCTGAAGTCCCAGCAATCTCTGTTTGAAAGATAATTTGTCAGTCATAGCAGTGGAATCTTAAATAAAAGTTTTTATGAACCTGTTCAGGTATGCGACATCCATTAAAGTTAGCCTATAGGTGAAACCGCCCTGTGACAGATCTACTGAACTATAACAACACTGTCGGAAAAAAGGATATGAAAATCATCAATTTTTTTATATTATTTTTTGCCGCAAAACACAACTCATTGATTACAACACATATACAAATCCCATGGATTCGCAAGGGGAATATATTCCCCTCTTTCCCGATTGGCATAAAGATCGAAGCGGAGTGCATCGGCGCGCCGTTGGCGTCGCTCGTCGGCGTCACCAAGCGCGAAATGCATAGGAAAGAAGCGGGAGGTATTGAAAGCTATGGTAATCTCAGCCGCTCCGGTGAAGTAATCGCGTCCGATGCGGGAATCTACCGGAAAAAAACAGAAGTCGATGTCAGCCCCTGAATCCGGTTTGGGAGAGGTCTCGATATAGCGGCGTATGTCGCGCAGACATGCGTGGAAGTCACCCATGGCTTTGCGGACTTCCTGCGGACTGCTCTCGTCAAGCCATATCCATGCGTTCAGGTCACCGGCATGGAAAATGCGCGTTCCGCCGCAATCCGCAATGTAGGAATTACCCGTGTCCGTCGAGGGAAACGCCGCCACGCGCACCGTGTCATCGCAAAAGATTTCGCCGGGACGGAGCACGGTTACAGTCGAAGGATCAGGACGCGGCCCCTTATAGACAGATGTGGGGCTGACTATGTGACGCATCCGCTTCCACACATCGGAACTCACCACATACCTGATACGTGGAAAACGCGAGGCCCATGCGAAGATGTCAGGGTTATAGTGATCCTTATGACTATGGCTAACAAGCACATATAGCGGAATCGAGGCATCTATGCTATCAAGAAGCCGCGAAACATCGGCGGTACCATCAGGGCCGAGCCAGTAGTCGAACACGAATGTCGCGTCTTGCATATAGACCGCAAAGCAGTCATGCCAGACATATCTGATTGCAATCATAAACGTAAATATGCCCTCCGAGCCAACACTTTGCGGAGGTCGCTGTATATAACAACTGAAGGATACTGCAGATTGTTATAACGAATGAGTCTCTATATGGGATATTTTTACTAATTTTGCATTTCGGGCGAGACTGCGTCTCACAGAAGCCGCTGTTTCCGGAGCCGGAAGCCCTATCCGATTAAACAGTCAAGACATGATCACAGCATCGGCAAAGAAGAGAGAGAACATAGCTGAGTATCTGCTATATATGTGGCAGATCGAAGATATAATCCGCGCATACGGCCTCGACATCGAAAAGATCCGGGAAAACCTTGTAGACCGATACACAGACCTTTCCCCGGAACTTCGAAAGGACATGCTGGAGTGGTACGAGTCTCTTATCGACATGATGCGGAGCGAGGGAGTCGCCGCAAAGGGACATCTGCAACTTAACCGCAACACTCTCGCCGATATCGAGCAACTGCACCGCCGCCTTCTGGCCGACCCGAAGTTTGCCAACTATGCCACCGATTATTACGACACTCTGCCCCTCATAGTAGAGCTTCGGTCGAAGGCCGGTGAAAACCGCAAGGATGAGATAGAAACCTGCTTCGACGCTCTCTACGGCATCCTCATGCTGAAACTGCAGAAGAAAGAAATCTCTGCCGATACCGCCCGCGCGGCGGCACGGATATCCCGATTCCTCGCCCTCCTCTCCCATTATTATAAAAAGGACTATAACAACGAGCTCTTCAACGACACCGACCCCATCACGGGAAAGTGATATGGGCTGCGAATAATATATTAACATGAAGATATTAGTGACCGGCTGCTATGGCCAACTCGGCAATTCCCTAAGGATTGAACTTGAGAATGACCCTGAGATAGAGGCCATGTACACTGACTACGACACGCTTGACATCACCGACCGCGATGCAGTTGGCAGATGTCTCGCCGAAAACAAATTTGACTTTGTAGTGAATTGCGCCGCATACACCGCCGTAGACCGAGCCGAAACCGACGATCTGAAGGCTGCCGCGCTCAACACCGGAGCCGTTGGCAATCTCGGCGAGGCCGCCGCCAAAAACGGCACCAAGGTGATACACATCTCCACCGACTATGTGTTCTCCGGACAGGGCTGCCGCCCTTACGACGAGAAAGACGAGCCATATCCACAGGGCATCTACGGACGCACCAAGCTCGAGGGGGAGGGACTCCTCTCCTCCTTCTGTCAGGACGCAATGATTATCCGCACCGCATGGCTCTATTCGCAATTCGGCAAAAACTTCGTGAAAACAATGATGCAGCTCGCCGACACCCACGACCGCCTCACAGTGGTATGTGACCAGATCGGCACTCCCACCTTCGCTGGCGACCTTGCCAAGGCCATCCACACTATCCTGCGCCACGACCGCTGGGTGCCCGGCATTTACCATTTCACGGACGAAGGAGTGGCTTCATGGTACGATTTTTCCAAAGCCATCTTCGAACTGGCCGGCAAGAATGTTGAAGTGACGCCCGTCCCATCGTCCGAATACCCCACCCCTGCCAAACGTCCGTTCTATTCCGTACTGAGTAAAAACAAGATTAAAAAGACTTTCGGCATGGAAATCCCCTACTGGCGCGACTCGCTTAAACGTTGTATCGAACTTCTCGGGGAGGAAAAGAACTTCAATTAAGACAATACCAATAGAAAATGTCCGAAGAACTCAATAAAGAGATCGACCGCCGGCGCACATTCGCCATCATCTCGCATCCAGACGCGGGCAAGACCACCCTCACCGAAAAGCTGCTCCTTTTCGGCGGTGCCATCCACGTGGCCGGCGCAGTTAAAAGCAATAAGATCAAGAAGACCGCCACATCAGACTGGATGGAAATCGAGAAGCAACGCGGCATCTCGGTTGCCACCTCGGTGATGGGCTTCAATTATGGCGATTATAAAATCAATATCCTCGACACGCCTGGCCACCAGGACTTCGCCGAGGACACGTTCCGTACCCTCACAGCCGTTGACTCGGTAATAATCGTAGTCGATGTGGCCAAGGGCGTGGAGACGCAGACCCGCCGTCTGATGGAGGTGTGCCGCATGCGTAAGACGCCGGTAATCATCTTTGTCAACAAACTTGACCGCGAGGGCCGCGACCCGTTCGACATCCTTGACGAACTTGAGAAGGAACTGAAGATATCTGTGCGTCCCCTGTCATGGCCCATCAACATAGGTGCGAAATTCAAGGGAGTCTATAACATCTACGAACATGGCCTCGATCTCTTCACCCCCTCAAAGCAGACCGTGAGTGAAAGGGTAGAGATCTCGGATGTAAATTCTCCGGAGGTCGACCATCTTGTGGGCGAGGAGGATGCGGCCAAGCTGCGTGATGACCTGGAGCTCATTGAGGGCGTATATCCGGAATTTGACTCCGCCGACTATCTCCGCGGAGAAGTGGCTCCGGTATTCTTCGGATCGGCACTCAACACATTCGGTGTCAAAGAACTGCTCGACTGCTTCGTAAAGATCGCGCCCTCTCCCCGTCCGGTAGAGGCTGTGGAGCGCACTGTCTCGCCGCAGGAGGATGGATTCACCGGCTTCGTGTTCAAGATCCACGCCAACATGGACCCCAACCACCGCTCCTGCATCGCGTTCGTGAAAGTATGCTCCGGCAAATTCGAGAGGAACGTCTATTTCCGCCACGTCCGCCACGACAAGATGATGCGCTTCGCGGCACCTACAGCCTTCATGGCCCAGAAAAAGAGCATTGTCGACGAAGCATATCCCGGTGATATCGTAGGCATACCGGACACAGGCAATTTCAAGATCGGCGACACCCTGACCGGAGGCGAGCAGCTTCACTTTAAAGGACTGCCAAGCTTCTCGCCGGAGATGTTCAAGTATATCGAAAACGCCGACCCGATGAAGCAGAAACAACTTGATAAAGGCATAAGCCAGCTGATGGACGAGGGAGTGGCGCAGATATTCACCAACCAGTTCAACGGCCGTAAAATCATCGGCACCGTCGGCCAGCTCCAGTTCGAAGTGATCCAGTACAGGCTGCTGCATGAGTACGGAGCCCAATGCCGATGGGAGCCAATAAGTCTTTACAAGGCATGCTGGGTTGAGAGCGATGACGAAGAGGCGCTCGCAGCCTTCAAAAAGCGCAAGCAGCACTTCATGGCAAAGGACAAGGAAGGACGCGACGTATTTCTGGCTGACAGTAACTATGTCCTCCAGATGGCACAGTCCGATTTCCCAAAAATCCGTTTCCATTTTTCCTCTGAGTTCTGATCGGACTCCACTCACGGATATCCGCAGACAGAGGATTTGTGGTTTATCGGTCTTGCAGTCTTGCGGCCTGCAGGATGATAACATTTCAAGACAGCGCATTACCGAACATCAGCATCAGCAACCGACGGACATTTTACGTATGAACATAAAAAAATCGCGGCTTTCCGGCCGCGATTTTTATGTATGTATGAGGGTACCTGTTCGTTATTTCGAGAATTTGAGGACACGCGATCCGCTTACTACCACGTAGTTGCCTTTCGCGAGGTTGGAGACGTTGTATACACCTGCGTTTGCGATTGTGGATTCAACAAGATTTCCTGCCATGTCGTAAATTCTCACGGTCTCGCCGCGCTCAACACCCTTGATGACAGCTTCCTCTCCGGAACGGATAACCGACATGTTGCGGAGATCGGTTGCACCCGATGCTACGCAATCAACACCGTTTTGACCGCCATCGGGATCTGTTACATAAATGCAAGTGTAGATATCGTAAAGATGGAGAGTTTCGCTGTTTTGATCCATCGCGTAAACCACGTAATACTTAAGCGCATTATTTCCATTATTTAACATGAAGTTACGATCTGCCATCTCGTTTTCTATGGGATATATCACACTGGAAACGGGAGCCTCATAGTAGTAGTACTCTTCCCTGTCCACCTCAGTGCCAGAAAGAGTATAGAGCCTTTTGGTGATAATTCCGCAGTCATCCCACTGGTACTTATTGATGCTTCTCTTGACCAGCTCCGAAGTATTGGCATCCTTGTCGTAGTTGATTCTCTCGATGAGTCTGTTCTTGTCATCGTATTTTTTCTCAAGCTTGGAAATCACCGAGGCTCCGCTGAAGTTATGCACGGTGGTTGTCATCAGGACATTTACGCCGTTTTCGTATGTGTACTCTTCTTCCGAGAAAAGCATCGTCTTGTTCAGATCCCAATACGTGGAGACCTTCAGCAGATTGCCGGCATCGTCATAGGTGTAATCCAACAGACCGCCCAGCGTGAACTCGCCCCCAAAATTGTTGTAGTTGACGCGTGTGGCCAATCTGCCCTGTTCATCGTATGTGTATTCCACATAGCATACTTTTTTGAAATCGCCTGAATCTTCTTTATACTGATATGTGTCAGCCCGGATAAGCTGGTTCTTCTCATTGTAGAAGTATTCGTCGTAGCCGACTTCGTCGCCACCGCTGAGTTTTACGAAGAAGTCTTCTCTTGTCACCAGATTGTTTTCGTTGTATGTGAATTCATAACTCTCATACTGTGTGTCAGTGGTGATGGCCGAGAGAGTGTTCGCTTCTTCTGCATTGGACGAAGATGCGACAGCGACAAGCGCAGCAACCAAAAGTAGATTTTTTTTCATAAATGTTGGTATTTAGGGGCTCGAAATAAGTTTAATCAGAACAGAGCCGAACCCATTACGCTCTGTTGTGTTAATATTACGCCTGCAAATTTAATAGAGAAATAGGAGAAATGCAATTTTTTTATTTTAAAATTATAGTATAATTACCGCATGTTTCTATACGTGATTTTTATTAGTCCTAATTATCAACTGTTTGCTTAACCGAATACTGTTGCAAAACATATAAGTTGAACTTAGAGAGTGCACCATAACGGCGAAATAATTCAGTATTTCAAAAATAATTTCCTTTCGGATTTGGAAAATCGAACCGATTGAATTAAATTTGCGTTATAAAATCAAACCGGCGGGGCAAGAGAGTCCCGCAAGTTCCCAATACAAAAAGAAAAATCCCACATCAAAGCAAATTGGGGAACTCATCAAATTTAAAAGAAATGCCGAGACAAGTCCGAACGTCGATGGCGGGCCCCGCGCCTTCGGGCGCTGACCATACGGTCGCAGGCGGATTACAAAGATGTCCGGACCCTCAAATCCTGTCGTCCGGAGTTTCGTCACAATCCTTTGGTGTGGACTTCATAGAGCCGGTGGTTGCATCCGCATTCACCGGCTCTTCCATTACCGTACTTTTAGATACATTAAACATGCATATCATGCTTGACGTAAAAGACACTCTGCTTAACCGCACCAGTATCCGCCGCTATGAGCGCGAGCCTATCCCTGCGGAGACAATGGATTTTATCTACCGCGCCGTGGCCAATACGCCCACCAGCTACAACGGCCAGCAATTCTCTGTAATCGACATCGATGATCAGGCCCTGAAGGAGACTCTGTATGAGCTCACCAACCAGAAACAGCTTAAAACCTGCAACCGTTTGCTGATATTCTGCTCCGACTATAACAAGATATCCCTTCTTGCGGCAAAGAAAAATCTGAAGATGCCTTCCTTCACCGACACTATGGACGGCGTGACCATCGGTATCATCGACGCCTCCCTGGCTATGATGAGCGCCGTTGTGGCTGCTGAATCCTGCGGTCTGGGCACAAACTGTATCGGCTACCTCCGCACGGTCGACCCGGCCCGCGTCGCCGAGCTCCTCCATCTCCCCAAGGGAGTCTTCGTAGTGTGCGGACTCGCACTCGGTATTCCCCGCGAGCACCCTGACCTGAAGCCGAAACAGCCCGCATCGCTCGTGTTCCAC
>DERZ01000029.1:13659-13941 GCA_002361155.1 Porphyromonadaceae bacterium UBA3327
AGCCCGCATCGCTCGTGTTCCACCGCAACGCCTACCGCCAGGACAACGAGAAGATGGTCGCCGAACTCGAAGAGTATGATGAAACGGTGCAGAACTACAACCGCACCCGCTCCGGCAGTACCACCGACAACGACTGGGTGGCGCACATCATCGGCTACTACGACCACGCGATGACGTACCGCATTCTCGACTACCTCCGTGATCAGGGCTACGACGTGAAACGCTGACATAGCGACACCGCACACCCGGCAATATTCCGCCGGAAAATAGAAAAGACAAGAG
>DERZ01000052.1:0-814 GCA_002361155.1 Porphyromonadaceae bacterium UBA3327
AAATGAGCAATATGTTAATGAAATATCTAATGTTAATCAATATGCTTTGAAGGATGTTTTTGCATTAATTTGCTTGATGTGTAAAAATATTTAATATTAAAATTAATATTTTTACATTTTTCTACCGCCGAACACATTCCGCAGTGCAAGCGCACCCGATTTCTTTTGTTCTCAACTCAAAGGGGTGGGCATCATTTTGGAGGTGTAATTTGATATGGCAACATGACTCGTGTTTTTAATCCTCCTGCAGATTTGAACAGACAGATAATTACAATTTAACAGGCATATTTCAGACCAACTGTTTTATGAGGGTACTATATTGTGTAAATTGTATGCTTATCATATCAAGTTGGCTTTATTTTGTCGAAATAATGTTAAAAATTTATTTAGGTTTTAAAAATAATTCACTTTTTTCTTGCTTTTTAAGAAATTTCAACATATATTTGCCGCATTAAAACGATATAGCACCCATCTATTGATATTTTAATGCCTTCATTGATTCTTAAAAGCCAATATATGAGAAACGTTACCTTATCTTTGTCAATAGTAATTAGAATCCCTCGGACGCATGCTGCATGGAAAATGTGTGGAATAGCTGTAGAATGTTGGAGCTCGTTTAAAGGAGTTTTCATGTAGCTGCTGACAAACCCCATAGTCAGTGCAACCTGCGACATATTCATTCCTTACATCGCATAAAATGAAAAAAACAACAATATTCCTCCTTTTGGCAGTCATTTCATCGGCAGCAATGGGGGCGGTGACGACAGAGAGCCATATAGTCAGTTACTCAGAAAGCGACTACACGTTCTCATAC
>DERZ01000052.1:1111-12943 GCA_002361155.1 Porphyromonadaceae bacterium UBA3327
GCGACTACACGTTCTCATACGACGTGAAGGGAAACTTAGTGATAGGCACGGCGGACGGGGATGCCTCATATTCGTCGTCCGACGAGCCCGGGCTGCCTCAGCGTTCCTTCTCGATAGCCATTCCCGGTTCACGGAAATACGCGTCATCGAGTGTGAGCTATACCAAGAGGCTGATCCGGAGCGATGTCAGGATTGCGCCGGGTCCGATTCCGGTGCCGACGGACGGTAGAGTCGAGGACTTGCCGGCAAGGACCGTGACGTATGAAAGCAGGTCTTATCCGGCCTCCAACTGCTTCTATTCATTGAGCACGCAGTGGAGCGACCTGTCCATAGTCCATTTCATCATGACTCCGTTCGTCTATGACGCTGCGGCTCAGAAGCTATACTTCATAGACTCCATACAGCTCTTGCTGAGGACGGAGGAAAGACCCGCCAATGAATTTGGGCTCAATACCTATGCCGATAGGGAGCTTGTTAAGAGCATTGTCGTGAACAAAGATGCTGTCTCACGGATACCGGCGATGCGCTCCGCGTCATCTGGCGTGTCATCCGGACAGGAAAAAATCGATTATGTCGTCATCACCAGCGAGGAGCTCAAGCCTTCCTTCGTGCCTCTTATCAGCTGGAAACTCGCCAAAGGACTGAAGTCTAAGATAATCACCACAGAGGAGATCGATTCAAAGTATCAGGGAGTCTCGGGACAGCTCCGGATCAAGAAATGTCTGTATGACCTTTATAAGAACAACTCTCTGCGGTACGCTTTGCTCGGCGGTGATGACACTGTGGTTGCAACGCGTGGATGTCTTGCTGTCATAAGAGGCAAGGAGCCTGAATCAATAATCGCAGACGATATAATCCCGACAGATCTATATTACTCATGCTTTGGCGGAAATTTTGAATGGGATGCCAATGGCAACGGCACATACGGGGAAATCGATGACAACATTGACATGACACCGTCGATATGCTTGGCCAGACTTCCTGTAAGAACTCCACAACATGTGAAATCCTTTATAGATAAACTTCTCGAATATGAGCGGAATCCCCAATGGAGGAATAATATGCTCATGAGCGGAGTCAAGCTTTCCAGTATTGAAGACGGGCGAAGTGACGCGGAAGTAAAGGGAGAAAAATTATATGAGGGTGCGATAAAGCCTTATTGGTCCGGAGAAAGCTTCAGATTCTATGATACATTTACAGATTCACCGGAATCGGAGAAATATGAAGTGTCTGCCGCCAACCTGTCGGAACAGATTTCCCGGGGATATTCTTTTGTCGACATGATCACGCATGGGCAGGTTACATATTGGGAAACGGAGTACGGCGAAAACTACAAATCCGAACATGGCATCCGTCAGAACAACACTGCGTCGACCATAGTCACGACGATTGCGTGCTTTACAAACGCGTTCGACTATGTGTATGACCCATGTCTGAGCGAAAGCCTTATCCGCAATCCCGGAAGCGGAGTGATCGCGTATCTGGGCTGTTCCAGAAAAGGATGGTATTCAAGCAGACAGGATGACTTGGATTATTCACCACTGTATGAAAGTAAATTCTACAGGAATCTGTTTTCGAATGCATTCCCTGAATCAAATTACGGGATGCTGGTGGCGGCTTCCAAGTTGGCCATGACTCCATATTGTACAAAAGACAATGCATACAGGTGGATTCAATTCGGATTGAATCCCATAGGAGATCCGGAGATGCCGATACTCACATCAGTTCCGGAAAGGTTTCCGGAGTCTATTGTAAAGGAGCTGGAAGGGGAACTGAGGATCGAGACAGGGATTGACGGCTGCAGGGTGTGTGTAATGAGCGCATGGGATCAAGGGGAATCTTATTACCGTGTATGGGATGATGTGCGTAATCTGAGCGTGACCGATTTTCCGTCAAATTTCAGCATCTGCGTGACCAAACGGAATCACGTCCCGTATTACGAAGTGCGCGGCTATATTCAGGGAGAGACCCTGACCGGAACCACAGAAATGGCGGGAGGCACCGTCAAGATCGGTTCGGAAGTCACGCCCTTGAAAGGGAATGGTCCGGTAATCTTTGAGAAAGGCTCCGTAACAAAAATCAAAGCCGGGACTACGATAATGGAATCCGGGACAGAGATAAGGCAAGGGGCAGAGGTAACTATAGTCAATTAAAATAAACACTAATTTATGGGAAGACGAAAAAACTGGTTATCAGTCATTATTGCAGCAGTGGTTGTTGTTTTCGGGACAGAAATCGTAAGTGCCGAGCGGGAGTATCTTCCGGTTGTTGAGGACGGAAAGTCATGGGTTATGCTTGAAATTGATCTTGACTTTCCTAACGACACCATATATTATGACATTACGGTCAAGGGTGACGTGACGGTAAAAGACACGGTATGCAGGAAGCTGTCGATAGTAGAAAGAAACGGAGATACCTTGATTGAGAAAGCGGTGTATGAAGAAAATGGAGTCACGTATTTCTATAATGGAATAGAATTGGAGCCGATATTTGATATGAAGTATCAGAAAGGAGACATATACTATCCTGTTGGCATGCCTCCTATATCATACTGGGAAGTCCTTGATTCGGATGTCATAACGACATCAGACGGCAAGGATCGCAAAATCCTGGTTATCGGCACGAATTCGAAGCCTAAAGGAGTATGGGTTGAAGGTATCGGAGTATATGGGGTTACAATGACATCATCTTTTGCCATGCCGGCATCGGCCAGAGTGACCTCAAAAAGATACATGCAGTATATCGTGAGCTATCTAAATGAGGGAGAGTTATTGTTTACGCATGATGATTTCAAACGTCTTCTTGGAGAATACACCGGAATATGCCAAACTGAACTTCCGCAACCTCTGGCAGTGGCATATACTGACGGATCGGTTTCGGCAGTATGCGACGGGAACAGTGTGTCGCTGGAGCTGTATTCCATGGACGGAAAGCTGATTGCCGGGGCTCATGGAGATGACGGCAGAGCCTTGCTGGAGACCTCGTCTCTTCCCGGCGGCATCTACATCGCCAGAGCTGCAAACGGTGAGACTACGGCAGCTCGCAAGATTACGCTGTAAACAAGCGAATTGCATGGACTTAGCTTTCCTCGATACGAAGTATCGGATTTCCATAGCTCTCAGATAACACAAAATATGACGACCGCGCCGATATCTCACCCGGCGCGGTCGGATTACGTATGCGGTGCGCAGTCTCCGGGGTTATTTCTTTTTATCCATGGCTCGCCATACGTACCAGATGTAGGCGAGGACGAATGGAATCAGCAGGGATACCCAGCTCATCACGGTGAGGGTGAACTCAGATGAGGAGGCGTTGCGGATGGTCAGCGACGACATCGGGTCAGTCAGCGACGGGAGGAATGCAGTGTCGTTGTAGCCTGCGGCCCAGAAGAGAGCGGCCACTACGAGGAACGTTCCGATACCGGTGAACCATATTCCCTTGCAGAAGCGGGCTGCGAAGCAGGTGCGCACCAGACCGTAGAGCACCAGTACCACGCCGACGAGCAGTGTTACTCCGGCCCACCAGAGGTCGATGAAATTATGCAGATATTTGTACGGAGTGACTTCCAGCGAGGTCGTGAATCCCTCCGCGCTTGTCACAGTGTAGCCATTGGCTGTGAGCAGTATGCCGAGGAACCAGAGGAAGAATACCACGAAGATTCCGCCGTTGATGAGAGCCTTGGTCTTGAGCGAGCGCAACAGAGCCACGTCGTCAGGGTAGCGGTTCACCAGATACATGCACGCCTGGGTGCGGGCCAGGAAAAGGACAGCTACGCCGAGAACGAGATTGCGCCAGTTGAATATCGCCTCGAAGCCGTGAGTGTCGGCCCAGCGGGAGATTACCGGCGAGCCGGTGGTGAGAATGCTGTCGCGGCTCACTGTGAACTCCCCGCCGAAAAAGAACATCGCCACGGCCACTCCGAGCAGCAGCGTGCCGACGGAACCGTTGATGAAGAGGAAAGCCTCGTAGGTGCGCGCCCCATAGACGTTTCCCTTCTTGCGGCGGTACTCATAACTCACTGCCTGAAGCACGAAACTGAACAGGATGAGAATCCAGAGCCAGTAGGCACCGCCGAAACTCGTGGAATAAAAAAGAGGGAAGGAAGCGAAGAGAGCTCCTCCGAAAGTGACGAGCGTGGTGAAAGTCAGCTCCCACTTCGAACCCATAGCGGAGATTATCATGTCGCGCCGGCGTTCATCGGTGCCGAGAGTATATATCATTGACTGGCCCCCCTGCACGAAGAGGAGGAACACGAGGATACCGCCGAGCACCGAGATCAGCAGCCACCAGTAATCTTGCAGACATTCAAGTGTCATATCGTAATTGTTCTGTTTTCGCAGGTGAGCCCTTACGAAAGGTTAGTCTTGGTTTCTTTGTTCACAAAGTGGCACATAATGCTTACCTCGGCCACAAGAAGGATGGTGAATACTGCGGCGAACATCCAGAATGTGGTCACCACCGATGATGCCGGTATGTCGGAGATTGCCGCGCACGTGGGAAGCAGGTCCTGGATGGTCCAGGGCTGACGGCCCACTTCCGCTATTGCCCATCCCGCCTCGGAGCATACCCACATAAATGGTACCGAGATCATGGCTGTCAGCTGGAACCAGCGCCAGCGCTCGAGCAGTTGCGGCTTGTAGGTGAGTGCGATGGTGAAGATATAGAAAAGAAAGAAGTAGCTTCCCAATATCACCATCAGCCGGAAGGTGGTGAAGGTCAGTCCCACAGGAGGTATTGCCTCGTCGACGCTGTTGAAGTATCCGTAGCCGAAATAGGGATAATCGGCGCGGAAGTCCTTGAGAGATGTCTCCATTGCGGTTTTGTCGCCCGCTTTTCGGGCTGTATCGTATGCGGCGAGAGCCTTGTGGGCGGCCTTGCCGCGCTCGATGCGCTCGGCGTAGGAGACGGTGTTGACGGTGTCTCCGTTCACGATGTCCACTCCCTTCACGATGTCGGCGATGCCCGGCACGAAGGCGTTGGGGTCATGTTTCGCGAGGATGGAGAGTCCGTAGGGGATGGAGATGTCGAACAGATACTCATCCTCGTCGTTGTCCCACCGCTTGTCGGGGTTGAGGATGGCAACTGCGGATATTGCCTGGGCCTCGTGACCGTGATAGAGACCTTCCATCGCGGCGAGTTTCATCGGCTGATGGCGTGCAACCTGCACCGCCGAGCCGTCACCTGTCCATATAGTGAGAATCAGTCCGATAAGCCCGAACCATGAAGCCGTTCTGATCGAGAGGATGGCGAAGTCGCGGTTGCGGCGCTTCCAGAGCATGAAGCAGCTGACACCGATCACGAACACGCCGGCGAGAGCCCAGCCACTGAACACGGCGTGGAAGAACTTGTTGATGGCTATCCCCGAGAAGAGCGCCCAGAAATCATCCATCACGTTGCGCATCTGTGCCGGGTCGAACTCCATGCCGACCGGATATTGCATCCAGGCATTGGCGATCAGAATCCAGAGCGACGAGAGCGATGCGCCTATGGCGGTGAGCCATGTCGAGGCGAGGTGGAAGCGTGGACTCACCTTGTTCCATCCGAAGAACATCACCGCAACGAAGGTGGCCTCCATGAAGAAGGCGAGGATTCCCTCGATGGCCAGCGGCGCTCCGAAGATGTCGCCGACAAACCAGGAATAATTGCTCCAGTTCGTGCCGAACTCGAATTCCAGGATAAGACCGGTGGCCACACCGATGGCGAAATTGATGCCGAACAAGGTCATCCAGAATTTGGTGGCCTTGAGCCACCTCTCCGATTTTGTTCTCAGATAGATTGTTTCCATCACCGCCACCAGCACTGAAAGCCCCAGTGTCAGCGGCACGAAAAGCCAGTGGTAGATCGCGGTCAGCGCGAACTGCATCCGCGACCAGTCGACAACATCGGTCAGATTATCCATATAGTATCTTTTTGGGTTATTGTGTTTCAGGATTACAGAATGTCGGCTATTTTACCCATTGCTGCGGACTTTGGTATGCATAACAATTTGACACCTAATCTTTTAAGATGTATGATGCAGATTCAGTCAGTCTGTCCATGCATTATTGTCGTGTACACATCAGCATTGTTGTTATCCGATTGCAAATATAACAAATTTTATCAGATTATTTTAACCGTTGTCTCTTTTTTTATTAAAATATCTTCAAGTCGTTAAAAAATGGAATATATTTTGTAACTTTGCACTGCGCATGACGAGTCGTTTTATCGGCCGCTGACGTTGCGCCGTGGCCTTTGCTGAGTCGGTGCGCGTATGTTTTTTATTATCGGACGGGGGAGGGGTTTAAATATATCATACAATGGCACTTTGGTTTGAATGTAAGGTAAGATACGACAAAATGCAGGAAAACGGCACCGTCAAGAAGGTGAATGAGCCTTATCTTGTGGATGCCCTGACATTTACCGAGGCGGAAGCCCGAATAATGGAGGAGATGAAGCCCTTTATCTCAGGGGAGTATTCGATAGCGTCGGAGAAGAAGACGAAGATTTCGGAGATATTCTTCAATGAAGGGGGTGACCGTTACTATCTTGTGAAGGTAAACTTCATCACTCTCGACGAGAAGAGCGGCGTGGAGAAAAAGACAGTGACCCAGATTCTGGTGCAGGCTTCGGACTTTGACAGCGCGCTTGCCAATTTCAAGAAAGGTATGGAGGGAACGATGGCCGATTATGAGATCGCCTCGATAGCGGAGACGCTGCTGATGGATGTGTTCGGCGCAGACCTTTCGATCAAGGAGTAAAGTACGGGGATATGTCGATAGCAAGCGAGATACAGAAACTCCAGGCCGAACTTCCGGAGGGGGTGCGGCTTGTGGCGGTGTCGAAATTTCACCCGGCGGAGGCTGTGGTGGAGGCGTATGCCGCCGGACAGCGCCTTTTCGGCGAAAGCCGCGTGCAGGAACTGCTGCAGAAGATTCCGCTCTGTCCCTCCGACATACAGTGGCATTTCATAGGACATCTGCAGACCAACAAGGTGCGTCAGCTCATGGGGAAGACCGCGCTCATAGAGAGCGTGGACTCTGAGCGGCTTCTGGAGCTGATCGACAGCGAGTCGGCGCGGGCCGGTGTTGTCACCAGAGTTCTGATGCAGGTCCATGTGGCCCGCGAGGAGACGAAATTCGGTTTCTGGCCTGACGAATTTCTCGAGTATTTCAGGGCGCGTAAGTTCGAGACGCTCAAGGCAACTCACATCTGCGGGGTGATGGGTATGGCTTCCAACACCGACGACATGGATCGTGTGCGCGCCGATTTCCGGGCTATCGCCGATGTGTTCCGCGCCATCCGCGACGACAGCGCTCTCGCGTTGCGCGGTTTCGACACGCTTTCGATGGGCATGAGCGGCGACTGGCCGGTTGCCGTGGAGGAGGGCGCCAGCCTTGTCCGAGTAGGCACGCGGATCTTCGGGCCGAGACAATACTGACCGTCCCGGTTGAAGGATGCCGCCGGATTCTGCCGGTCGAGGATAAGATCTGAAAAGACACTAACCTTAAATCAAAATTATGACAACGACTCAAAAGAAACCTGTTGTGGCGATCATCACGATGTTCTTCATGTTCGCGATGATTTCGTTCGTCACCAACATGGCGGCTCCGTTCGGCAATATCTGGAGCTTCCGTTATGAATGGTCCGGTATGGCCGGCAACCTTATGAACTTCCTCGCCTATCTATTCATGGGTATACCCGCCGGAAACATGCTGATAAAATATGGCTACAAGAAGACGGCGCTGATAGCTCTTGCCGTCGGCGCCATCGGTCTTTCCATCCAGCTCCTCTCCAGCGTGGCGGGTGCCGACGTGGTTGTGGCCGGCGGTGAGAACCCCGTCACACTCAATCTTTTCATCTACCTCCTGGGCGCGTTTATCTGCGGTCTTTGCGTCTGCATGCTCAACACCGTGGTGAACCCGATGCTCAATCTTCTCGGAGGCGGAGGCAACAAGGGCAATCAGCTCATCCAGACCGGAGGCACGCTCAACTCCCTGGCCGGCACGCTTACTCCGCTGCTTGTCGGAATGCTTGTCGGCACGCTCACCAGGCAGACCACCATGGCATCCGTCGCACCCCTCGTGGTGACCGGCATCGTAATTTTTGTACTCTCTTTCATCGTGATCTCGTTTGTGAAGATCAGGGAGCCGCAGACCAACCTCAAGAAGGTGAATTACGAGCACAGCCCCCTGGCGTTCCGTCACTGTCTGCTCGGCGTGATCGCCATTTTCTTCTATGTCGGAATCGAAATCGGCATACCGGCCGAGATGAATGCCTGGATTTCCCGCGAGAATTTCGAGGGAGCCGCAGCTGTGGCCGGTTCGCTCGCCGCCCTTTACTGGCTTATGATGCTCATAGGCCGTTTCCTCAGCTCGATCATCTCCGGCAAGGTGTCCACCCGCACCCAGATGGTGACCGTATCCACAGTCGCCATCATCCTCGTGCTGACGGCAATATTCCTCCCCGAAAGCGTCACGTTCACCTCTCCCTCCATTCCCGCGCTTAACATCACTTCCGGCCAGGTGCCGATGAAGTGCCTCTTCCTCTTCCTTTGCGGCCTCTGCACCTCGGTGATGTGGGGCGGAATCTTCAATCTCGCCACCGAAGGCCTCGGCAAGTACACCGCCAAGGCCTCGGGTCTTTTCATGATGATGGTGGTCGGCGGCGGCGTAATGCCGTATGTCCAGGACTGGATCGGCCGTACCGCAGGTTATGTGAACAGCTACTGGCTGGTGGTGGCGATGCTCGTCTATATCCTTTTCTACTCTATAGCCGGCTCGAAGAATGTAAACCGTGATATTCCCGTCGGTCAGGATGAGGCTCCGGATCTCCGCGACCTCTGAGAAGATAACGGAAGTAAAGTGACTGAAATCTTAAAATCTAAAACGAATTATATTGATATGGATGTAAAGACAATGAATTCGGCCGCCGACAATCTGCGTGTGCTGATTGCCGAGATGGTGGAGAAAGCCAAATCAGGCCATCCCGGCGGCTCGCTCGGGGCAGCCGATTTCATCAATGTGCTGTACTCGTCGTTTCTCGAATACGACCCGGAGGACCCGCAATGGTTCGCCCGCGACCGTTTCTTCCTCGATCCCGGCCACATGTCGCCGATGCTTTACGGCATATTGGCTCTCGCCGGCAAATACTCTATGGAGGATCTGCAGAATTTCCGTCAGTGGGAGAGCGTCACTCCGGGCCATCCCGAACTCGACGTTGCCCGCGGAGTGGAGAACGGCTCAGGCCCGCTGGGCCAGGGTCATGTCATGGCCGTCGGCTGCGCCATAGCCGAGCGCTTCCTTGCCGCACGCTTCGGCGAAGTGGTGGCCCACAAGACTTATGCTTTTATCTCCGACGGTGGTATTCAGGAGGAGATCTCGCAGGGCGCGGGCCGTATCGCAGGATTGCTCGGACTCCACAATCTCATCATGTTCTATGACTCCAACGAAGTCCAGCTCTCCACCAAGGTAGAGGAGGTGGACCATGAGGATGTCGCCGCCAAGTACCGCGCATGGGGCTGGAATGTCCTTGAGGTCGACGGCTGCGATCCTCTTGCAATCGCGGCAGCCCTGCAGACCGCTGTCGATGAGAAGGAACGTCCCACGCTCATCATCGGCCATACAGTGATGGCCCGCGGTGTGGTCCGCGCCGACGGCTCCTCTATGGAGGGAGCCGTCAATACCCACGGCCAGCCCCTTTCCGCCGCAGGTGCCGATCTGGACGCAACCGTCCGCGGATGGGGCGGCGATCCGGAAAACCCCTGGATGATCCGTCCCGAGGTGGCCGAACTCTATGCGGAGCGCGCCGCCCGGCTGAGGGAGACCGTAGCTCGCCGCCGTAAGGAATTCGAACTCTGGGCGCAGCGGAATCCGGAACTCGCCGCACATCTCCGCGACTGCCGCGAGCTGAAACTTCCTGAACTCGACTGGGATTCCATCGAACTCAAGCCGAACATGGCGTCGCGCGCCGCGTCGGCTTCCGTACTCGGTTTCCTCGCCGAACATATCGACAACATGATAGTGTCCAGCGCCGACCTCGCCAACAGCGACAAGACCGACGGCTTCCTGAAGAAGACCCGCGCTTTCCTGCGCGGCGATTTCTCGGGCGCGTTCCTCCAGATGGGTGTCGCCGAACTCACCATGGCCTGCGTCATCAACGGTATCGCGCTCCACGGAGGTGTGTTCGCGGCCTGCGCCACTTTCTTCGTCTTCAGCGACTATATGAAGCCCGCCATCCGCATGGCGGCACTGCAGGAACTTCCCGTGAAGTTCATTTATTCCCATGATTCGTTCCGTGTCGGAGAGGATGGTCCCACTCACGAACCCATCGAGCAGGAGGCGCAGATACGTCTCATGGAGCAGGTGCGCAATTTCAGCGGCCGTCCCTCAGTGCTCGTGATCCGTCCAGCCGACTCTGCGGAAACAGTGGAGGCTTACCGTCTGGCCATGGAGAACAGAGACACTCCGACTGTGCTCATCTTCTCGCGTCAGAATCTCGAGGATCTTCCCGGCGAGAACCGCCGCGAGGAGGCAAGGAAGGCGGCACACGGCGGTTATGTGGTCGTTCCGGCTGAAAATCCCGACGTAGTGCTCGTCGCCAACGGCAGCGATGTCGCTCTGCTTGTGCATGCAGCTGAGGCTCTCAAGGCAGAGGGTGTCAGGGCCCGCGTGGTGTCGGTTCCCTCCGCAGGTCTTTTCGGAGAGCAGACTCCGGAGTATCGCGAAAGTGTACTTCCGGCTGGAGTGCCGCAGTTCGGCCTGACAAGCGGTCTTCCCGCCGCTCTCTGGCCCGTGATGAGCGGTCGTTACGAAGTGATGGGTCTCGAACGCTTCGGAGCATCCGCTCCCGCCAAAGTGCTCGAAGAGAAATTCGGCTATACTCCCGAAGCCGTCACCGCCCGCATCCGCAAATTCCTTAAAAAATAAATCCATCCGGTCTGAAACCTGAATCCTTATTAACCCCAGGCACTGAAGCTAAGCGTAGGTGCCTGGGGTTAAATGCGATGTGACATGCCAATCATGGAGAGGCTGCGCCATGTCCCGGCAGTAGATAATAATCCGGTCGGTTTTTCTGTTACATAGGTATGGAAGTTATCTACGAGGACAACCATATAATCGTTGTCAATAAGAGGGCCGGGGAAATCGTGCAGGGGGACAGGACAGGCGACACTCCGCTTTCGGAAACTGTCAAGGAATATATACGCCAGAAGTACGACAAGTCGGGAAATGTGTTCTGCGGCGTGGTGCACCGTATCGACCGGCCGGTATCGGGGCTGGTGATTTTTGCGCGCACCTCCAAGGCTCTGGAGCGTCTCAACCGCATGCTTCGCGACGGAGAGATCCACAAGACTTATTGGGCTCTTGTCGAGGGACATCCGGAGCGCGAGGAAGCGGAACTGGAAAACTGGCTGTTCTCAGACGGACGCATTAACAAGACCTTCATCGCCGACTCAGGTCACCGCGACGCCAAACTGTCGCGGCTGCGCTACCGTACGATAGCGCGCGGCGACCGCTACACACTGCTCGAAGTCAACCTCCTTACCGGCAGGAAACATCAGATCCGGGCGCAGTTGGCCGCCATAGGCCATCCTATCAAGGGAGACCTTAAATATGGCGCCCGGCGTAGTAATCCCGACGGCGGCATCTCCCTCCAGGCTCATTCCATTGGATTCATCCATCCCGTCAGCAAACAGCAGATAAAACTCGAGATTTCCCCGTTAGAGGATGCTTCAAGGCTGTTGAAACGTTAAATGATGTTAACAAATGCTGTTTTTAGACATTAAAATTTGGAGAATCCGGAAAGAAGCATTAACTTTGCACTCGATTTAAGACCGCGGGATGGAGCAGTGGTAGC
>DERZ01000051.1:0-231 GCA_002361155.1 Porphyromonadaceae bacterium UBA3327
TCAATGACCGATGTTCGGGGGTCATTCTCTTTAGAAACCCTATGACTTGCTCTTCTTTGCTGGCCGTTGTCAAGCATTGACGATAGCCGGCACATGCTGGCTGATTTGTATAATTCCTTCAAAATTGCTAACTTTGTAACCGCTATGACACAAAGAACTCAGAATATCCGTAATATGAATATGCACGCCGAATCAAGGTCGTGCAGGATAGTCTTTGTGCATTGGTTCAGC
>DERZ01000051.1:491-41999 GCA_002361155.1 Porphyromonadaceae bacterium UBA3327
CTTTGTGCATTGGTTCAGCGGATTTATCTAAACTAAGGAATGCTATTTCAAGAAGTTAAGACTTCTTAAGCTGTGCTCGATATCCAATAACGGCATATCGGGATTAACGTTTGTCAATACATCTGATCACGTCTTTAGCATTCCTCAATCATGTTCATAATATTATCTTTGCTGGTGCTCGGCATGGGCATCGGCTACATCTTGCGTCGTTTACATTATTCAGCCGACACTTCACGCACTGTCTCAATCACGATAGCTGCCTTGATTTTTATTTTTGGCACAGGTGTGGGTTCCAATAGGACTATTCTTGAAAATATCGGAATTCCTGCTCTGACAATCTCAATCCTCGGAATACTGGGAAGTCTGGTTGCCGCATATAGCTATGACCATATTTTGGGAAAGAAAGGAAGTGGAAAATGAAGTTAAAAAACATAACCGAGATCATATTCCTGCCATTATTGCTTGTATCCGGAATTGTGACAGGTTTTGCCGGAGTAATACCCCAATGGATCATAGACAGCAACCTTTCATCTCTTCTGCTCGCTTTACTGGTATTTCAGGTCGGACTTGGATTGAGTTCACGCAGCGACTTTTCTGAAATAGTGCGGACAATAAGTATCAAAACCCTCCTGCTCCCTATATTCACAATTACAGGATCGCTGACGGCAACTGCTTTAGCATTTTTAATTCTCAAAGACCTAAATCTTAAAGACTGTCTTGCAGTGGGAAGTGGATTCGGCTATTATTCATTATCTTCGATGTTAATCATGAAGTTTAAATCGGTTTCGGACATAGAGGCCGCTACAATGCTGGCCACCACTGCATTGCTTGCGAATATCATCAGGGAAGCAGCGGCCTTGATTTGTTGTCCCATTATTTCAAAAAGTGGCAGAGGCATATCCGCCATATCACTGGCCGGAATTAACTCAATGGATGTATGTCTTCCTGCCATTTTGAATGATCATAGCCGGAATAATCTTATGCCTCTTGCCATAACACACGGCATAATTCTTGAAATATCAGTACCACTTCTTCTTTATTTGTTTTGTTAAGAGAGTCGTACATTTGTACGACTCTCTTAACAAAACTATTTATGACTCCAGATTCGACATCTTCAAACTTTTGCAATGTACTTATGGAAAACTTTTATCTGTGTACACTCTTTTCGGATCTTATATCTGATAATTTACGGTGTGTCGGGATGGAAATGGGTGTGGACTATTTTTGCGCGGGATTTACCAACCACCGCTGCAATCTGCTCTATGTCAGCCTCTTTTAGTCTTTTAATACTTTTGAATGCTTTCATCAGGGCGGCCGCGGAGGTCTCCCCTATTCCTTTTATCGAATCCAATTCACTGACTGTCTGTGATTTACTACGACGGTCGCGATGATGGGTTATACCGAACCGATGCGCTTCGTCACGCAGTGCCTGGATCACTCTGAGCGATGGAGATTTCTTGTCGAGGTATAGCGGAAGCGTATCACCGGGGAAATAAATTTCCTCAAGACGCTTGGCAATTCCCACCAGAGCCACATCTCCCCTGATACCCATCTCGTCGAATGCCTCCACGGCTGCGGAAAGCTGTCCCTTGCCGCCATCCACCACCACCAGCTGCGGGAGAGGCTGTCCTTCGGCCATCATCCGCGTATAGCGCCGGTGAAGCACCTCCTTCATCGAGGCGAAGTCATCTGCCCCTACCACAGTCTTTATATTGAAATGCCTGTAGTCGCGCTTCGCCGGCTTGCCGTTGCGGAACACCACGCAACTCGCCACCGGATTCGTGCCCTGGATATTTGAATTATCAAAACATTCGATGTGCCTCGGGAACTCTCTGAGCCGGAAATCGCTTTGCATCCGCTCCATAAGACGGTCGGTGGCTGCATCTGGATTAAGCTGCTCGACCTGCTTCTCGCGGTCACGCATATACTGCATGGCGTTTCTCATTCCCACCTCGAGACTCTTGCGTTTCGGCCCCCGGCGGGGCACTATGAAATCCACACCTCCGAACTCCACATCCGGCTCAAACGGCACCACCACCTCCGAGAACTTTCTGCTGAACCTCTGTCCCACCTCGGCGATAGCCATGGAGAGAATCTCCTCTCGTGAGGTATCGTTGCGCTGCCGAACATACTCCAGATTCAGGCTTTGCGTGACCGCTCCGCGGTGCAGATGCATGAAATTGACAAACGCCCTGGAATCATTCTCCACGTATGCGAACATATCGGTATCGGGCACGTCGGTCTCCCCTATGACACTTTTGGCATTGTAGCGCTTCACAATCTCATACTTCTCCTTGGCATCCTGAGCCTCCTCGAATTTCCATTTTTCGGCAAGCGTATCCATCTCGTTTCGCAGATATCTTTCCAGCTCCACTGTCTCTCCGTTGAGAATCTGGCGCACGCGTGAGATATAAACCCGATAATCCTCCGGATTGATCAGACCGCGGCACGCACCAGCGCATTTGCCGATATGATAGTCGAGACAGAGCGAATACTTGTTGCGGGCGATTCCTTTCTCGTCGAGCGCATGGCGACAGCTGCGCAGCGGGAAAGTTTCGCGGATAAGGTCGAGCACCACCTTTGCCGCCTGCGTATTGGAATATGGCCCGTAATAGCGTGCCGCGAGACCTCGCTCACGCGTCATGAACACACGCGGATACAGTTCGTTGGTGACGACAATCCATGGATAAGATTTGTCATCCTTAAGCAGAACGTTGTAATGCGGCTGATACTCCTTGATCATTGCGTTTTCAAGGTTGAGCGCATCCTCCTCGGTCGGCACCACAATAAACCGCATGTCGACAATATTGCGCACGAGGAGATTTGTTCTGACCGAATCATGCCGACGGTTGAAATAACTCGACACGCGGCGTTTCAATCGTTTCGCCTTGCCTACATAGATCACCTTGCCATGCCGGTCGATATACATATACACACCCGGCGAATCGGGCAGGTTCAGGATTTTCTCGCGCAACTGGGAACCGGGACGATTGCCGGCTATGTCATCGCGTGTCCGGTCGGAAGTGATCTCAATTCTGATACCTCCCTGCTCGTCGATATCGCGCCCTACTCCGGTCAGGTTCATACCCGCCTGAAAGTCAGTCTGACGGCCGGGAGAGTCAGATAGAAATGCATCCTTTTCTGGATTCTCGGTATTCATCGCAAAATTACAGATAAACGAATTTATTCGCGCAATTCCACATCCGGAGACTACATTACGGTACAGCTCCAATAATGATATTGCACATAATATAAAACGAAAGCAACCGGAAGATTCGCATAAGAATCGCCGGTTGCTTTTATAGCGTCATACATCTGTACAGTTAAATGTACGACTCTTTTATAATACTCAATAAGTAAGTGCGAGTCAATACTTCAGCAGGGATGTCACCTCACAGTCTTCGGGAAGGACTTCGCGGCCATTCAACGCCGTGAGTTCAACGACAAAATTGACATATACTTTCTTCGGATTCATCGAACAGACAAGATCATAGCATGCACGAATCGTCCCGCCGGTGGCGAGGAGGTCGTCGTGGATCAGAACAACGTCATTCTCATTGATGGCATCACTGTGGAGTTCTATGGTATCGACACCATATTCCTTGGCGTATGCCTTCTTGATGGTAACCGAGGGGAGTTTTCCCGGCTTACGTGCGGGCACGAATCCGCATCCGAGATTGTATGCCATTACAGAACCTCCGATGAAACCGCGAGATTCTATACCGACAACTTTTGTTATTCCCTTGTCTCTATAGAGATCTGTCAAGGCATCGCTCATCAGATGCAGAGCTTCCCCATCTTTAAGCAGAGTTGTAAGGTCCCGGAAAATGATACCCTTCGACGGAAAGTCGGGAATATCGCGGATTTTCAATCTCAAATCTTCAATTTCCATATTATTCCTTTAAATTATAAAAATTATATCTTTGGACATCTCTCGATTTTTTTATCCGATTTCATCGGATAAAATCAAGTGTCAATTTCTGTATATTTGTGACACTGGCCCAAATAAAGCCAAATTGTTCCACGTGGAACACTCCACATCAGCGACCAAGAATTATCAATAAAACATTGATATCCGACGGAGACACACCGGGGATTCTAGAAGCCTGCCCTATTGTTTCAGGCTGCACCCTGTCGAGCTTCTGCCTCGCTTCGGTAGAGATCGCAGAGACCGACATAAAGTCAAAACCGGATGGAATCTTCACATAATCCAGCCTCTGCTGCTTATCCGCATTTTCCTTCTCCCTCTTTATATATCCGTCATACTTTATCAGAATTTCTGCAGCCAGTATGATCTCCGCTCTCCGCTCCTCCTCTATCTCTTTCACTCGCACGCAAAGCGGCTGGAACACTTCCGCGAGAAGGGAAAAATCCACACCCGGACGACGTATGAGTTCCGCCACTTTAACCGACGCTGTCAGAGGTGCTGAATTCAGTGCGACCAATTTTTGATTAATCTCAGGAGTGGCCTTTACATTAGTCGTAGAGCACCATTCGATGAAGCTGTCGCGCTGTTCACGCTTTTCGAGCATCAGGCGATATCGGCGATCGGAAGCCAGACCGATTTCATATCCTATAGGGGTGAGTCGCATATCGGCGTCATCCTGACGCAGCAATATTCTGTACTCGGCCCTTGAAGTAAACATCCTGTATGGCTCATCCACCCCCTTGGTGACAAGGTCATCGATAAGCACTCCGATATATGCCTGGTCTCTACCCAGTACAATCGGATTCAGCCCCCGCGACTGTCTCGCAGCGTTGATTCCGGCCATCAGGCCTTGCGCCGCCGCCTCCTCATATCCGGTGGTGCCGTTCACCTGACCGGCAAAATAAAGACCGCCCACAAGCTTGGTCTGGAGATCATGCGTCAGTTGCGTCGGGTCGAAGAAATCATATTCTATGGCATAACCCGGACGATAGAACTGTACATTTTCAAGAGCGGGAATCTTGCCCAGCGCCTTTACCTGCACATCCCACGGCATCGAACTCGAGAATCCGTTTACGTAATATTCCTCGGTGGTCTCCCCTTCCGGCTCCAGAAAAAGCTGATGGCTATCCTTGTCGGCAAAGGTCACAAGCTTTGTCTCGATACTCGGACAGTACCTCGGACCGATGCTTTGAATCTGTCCGTTGTAAAGCGGAGATTCATCAAGGCGGGAAACCATCTCCGCATGGGCGGCAGGATTGGTATGCACTATCCAGCATGGACGGTTCTTCAAGGTTCTCCTCACTCCGGGTAGAAACGAAAATTTTTCATCCGGATTATCATCGCCCCATTGCACCTCTGCCTTTGAGAAGTCAATGGTTCTACCGTCGAGACGCGCCGGAGTGCCGGTCTTCATTCGGTCTGCACGGAATCCGATTCGTACCAATTGCTCGGTAATGCCCTTGGCGGCATCCTCCGAAATCCGTCCGCCCTCTACCTTGACTGAGCCGAAATGCATCAGTCCGTTAAGGAACGTACCCGCTGTAAGAATCACCTGCGAGGATCTGAATTCGAAACCCAGAGCAGTCCTTACTCCCCTTACAATCATGGATCTACGGTCCGTCTTATTTCCTTCCGGAAATTCTGTCGAGCCCTTGTCCGCAGATTCTATAATGAGAGATGTCACACTGTCCTGAAATATGCTCAGCCCTTTAACCGAATCGAGAATCACCCTCCATTCATCAATATATCTGGAACGGTCAGACTGCACTCTCGGAGACCATACTGCAGGCCCTTTGGAGCGATTGAGCATTCTGAACTGGATAGCAGTTTTATCGGCCACAATTCCCATCATTCCACCGAGCGCGTCGATCTCGCGCACAATCTGCCCCTTGGCGATACCGCCTACAGCAGGATTGCATGACATCTGTGCCACACGGTTCATATCTTTGGTAATCAGCAAGGTAGATGCTCCAAGGCGTGCTGACGCCACCGCGGCCTCACAGCCCGCATGTCCGGCACCTATTACTATGACATCGAAATCGAACTGCATAATGCTCTAAATTTCAGCAAGTAACGAATTAATCAGTTAATAACTTCAGTATGCGGCGAGTGCGGGAGGAAGCATGCGCAGCGCATCATTCTCCGCCCGTTCCATTATCTCACGCTCTCCCGGACCCTTGTCATCGATACCGCAAAGATGAAGCACGCCATGTATGATTACACGCAACAGTTCATCATTTACCGCAACACCTAAGGAAGCGGCGTTGCTTGCAACGGTATCAAGCGAAATGATCATATCTCCCGACAGCCGAGTTCCGCGTGTATAATCGAATGTGATTATATCTGTAAAATAATCATGCCCGAGAAATTTCCGATTAGCCTCCAATATACTCAGGTCATCACAAAAACGATAGAACAGACGACCGACTTCAAATCCTCTTGAAGCGGCAACATCCGCAATCCACTCTCTGACCGCCCCGAAGTCAAGCTCCGGCATCCCGACATCATCAAATTCAAAATTAATCATAAACTCGCCAAAACGGATAAGATCCTCCCCTCCCCCACAAAACAGTACAAAGATAATAAAAAATTCAAGTTCAGCAAAGTTTAGAGCCAATGGCAACACAATGACGGCATGTCACACGAAAATATTTTAAAATAATCCTGTCAGGATACCATAATTTTAGATGGACAGTTTTAAAAAAGTCTACATCCATTATAAAAAGCACGTATCCTGAAAGACGTCTATTCGTCTGTATATATGCGCAATACACTCAAAATAATCCATTTTAACCGTCTGAGAATTCAATTTAGGAAATCTCCCTGGCCTCAATACGTATTTATTCTATTCTCGCGCTATTATTTTTTCAGTCTCGCCTTGTACTTTTCAATCGCCACCGCCTGCATATCGGCAGCAGTATCCGCCTCGTCCACAATTTCCCTACCCAGCATGGTCTCGATCACATCCTCCATCGTCACAATGCCGCGGAAGCAACCATACCTGTCTATCAGAATAGAGATATGCTCTTTCTTTTCGATCATCTTCTCCCAGATCTGAAAAACACTTGTATCCTCATCAAAACTCAATACCGGGCGCATTATATTCTTCATCACTGTGTCGAACGAGTCCTTGGCCAGCAATTCGAGGATTGTGGACTTCAACACGTACCCCACGATACAGTCCCGGTTGTCACGCCATACCGGTATTCTCGAATAAGAAAGCTCACCTTTGGCGAAAAACTCCTTCACTGTCATGTATTCCGGCACGGAAAGCACCACCGGATTCGGAGTCATCACATCCTCGGCAGGCACGCCTGCCAACTTTATCGTATTCTGTATGATTTTACTCTCTTCAGTCTTAAGCACACCCTCTTCGGATGCGACGGCCACCATCGCCGACACTTCCTCACGGCTGACCGACAGCTGACCCTCCTTCGAGGAAAACAGCTTGGTGATAAGTTCGGACACCCAGACGAGAGGAAAGGTGATGATGACAAGGATCCGGATTATGGAAGCCGACATAAGCGCCAGCTTGCGCCAGTATGACGCGCCTATGGTCTTGGGTATAATTTCCGACAAAACCAAAATGAGAAGAGTAAGAACTGCCGAGACTATACCGAAACTTGCCTCTCCGAAAATCTTTACGGCTTCGGCGCCGACACCGGCAGCTCCGATGGTATGTGCGACCGTATTGAGCGAGAGAATCGCCGCTATCGGTTTGTCGATATCTGTCTTATATTTCTTGAGCAACCGGGCCTGACTGGATCCGTCAGCTTCCTTCATGGTTACAAAAGACATAGGGGTAGAGAGCAGAACTGCCTCGAGAACGGAGCAAAGAAACGAGATGGACAGAGCTCCTATAAGATAAGTCAATAATAGAATCATAATGCACTTTTAGTTGAAATTAAAAAATATTGTTCTGATAATCAGATGTTGCAGTTATCCGGCTTAGCCGGTTTTTTCATAAAGGCAACCTGATGTGTGCTAATGGCACAGCACTTTGAAAACAACATTTATTCCCTGAATATGCAATATAATTCACGCGAAAAGATCAGACAGGATTCATACAGGCGCAAATCATCTTCATCCGAATTATCCTCGCTGTCTTCTGTCCGCGGCAGGCATCCTGTACCGGCGCCATCCCATGACTGATGAATGAGAGTCTCGAAGGCTTTCATAATTTTTGTATCATACAGTTCTTACCATATAACGCTGCGCGCAGCTCCTTTGTTGTGTTTTAATAAGAAGCGACCACGATACACTCCGCTAAGACTGATGTGACTGATGTCCCATATCGTCGGATATTGATTGGACTGACTTTTCAAAATTCGCATATTTTGCGTAAATTTGCCTATTCAAATACAAATCAACCCGGCATATCACGGGACTAATATTGTGTTTGGATTCAAACATGACTCTATAAACACCGGTTTACATGAAAATTGGATATGATGCCAAACGGGCAGTCTTCAACAATACAGGACTGGGGAATTACTCAAGGCTTGTGATCGAAGGGATAGCCTCTGAGAATCCCGAGGACAGCTTGCTCCTGTATACACCCCGTTTTCAAAGTCATCCTCGCACGGCATGCATGGAAAAGCTGGCAAACGTGGAATTCAGGCTCCCTCCTCCGCAGGGGTTCAAAGGCTCTATGTGGCGCACTTTCGGCATACCCAACAATCTCCGCGCAGACGGCGTGGACATATACCACGGACTCTCCAACGAACTGCCGCTCAATATCACGTCAGCCGGCATCCCGACCGTGCTGACCATACACGACGTGATATACCGCAAGCTGCCGCATGACTATACACTTGTCGACCGTATTCTTGATGATTTCAAGTATGGCAGAAGCTGCCGTGCCGCCACCCATATCATCGCTGTCAGCGAATGCACCCGCAAGGATGTGGCAGAGGCCTACGGCATCGATCCGGACAAAATCAGTGTTGTCTATCAGGGATGTGCCGAATCGTTCCGTAAGGAATTCTCGCCGGCTGAAATCGATGCTCTGCGCCAACGCCTCAATCTGCCGCACCGATATATCCTCCAGGTAGGTACCATCGAGCCGCGCAAGAACCTCGAGCTCACGGTCCGCGCCCTTGCCTCGGTGCCCGAAGGAATAGACCTCGTGGCCGTGGGCCGCGACCGTCTCGGCTACCGACGAAAAGTGGAACGGATCGCCGAGGAGACGGGGGTGCGGAACAGAATACATTTCTTCGAAGGACTCGAAGGGGACGCCATACCCCTGCTCAACCGTGGAGCCGAAATAATAGCCTATCCCTCAAGGTACGAAGGGTTCGGCATTCCCGTGCTCGAAGGGATAACATGCGGACGTCCCGTAGTTGCAGCCACGGGATCCTGCCTGGAAGAGGCCGGGGGGGGCGGAGCCATATACGTCAGCCCTGACTCTCCGCGCGAAATGGCCAACGCACTCAATGCCATAATCCACGGCGAAACCGATGTGGAGTCCATTATCGGAAGAGGAAAAGAGCATTCACAGAAGTTCAACATCTCCGACGTGGCATCAGGGGTAAGATCTGTCTATAACAAGGTTGTAGATAAGTTTTTTTCAGACCTCGGCAAAAAGCAAGTTCGGAATTGTAAATAGTTTACAAAAAAATAACTAACTTTACGAATAAATTCAATTTTGACAAGAATGGAGGGGGAGACCTATCATATACCGGCATTGTTGCCGGAGGCCATCAATGGATTAAACATCAGGGAAGCGGGAGTTTACGTGGACGCTACATTCGGTGGCGGCGGTCACTCCGCGGCGATTCTCGCCGCGCTTGGAAGCGAGGGACGACTGTTCGGGTTCGACCGCGACACCGACGCGCTCGCCAATGCACCTGCCGACTCCCGATTTACATTTGTACATTCCAACTTCCGTTATATCTCTAATTTCATGAGATACCACGGCGTAGAGCATGTCGACGGCATTCTGGCCGACCTGGGAGTGTCCTTCCATCATTTCGACACGGCCGACCGAGGTTTCTCATTCCGCAGCGACGCACCCCTTGACATGCGCATGAACCGCAACGGCGGCAAGACTGCGGCCGACATCCTCGCCGATTACCCTGAGGAGGAACTGTCCCGGCTGTTCCGTACCTACACCGACCTGAAAAATCCACGCGCGCTGACCTCCGCAATCGTCAGGGCACGTGCCGAGGCACCGGTCGACACCACGTTCCGGCTCGTCGAGGCCGCCCGCAAAGCCATCTCGCCCCAAAGGGAGAAAAAAGACCTCGCCCAGGTGTTCCAGGCTCTCCGCATCGAAGTCAACGACGAGATGGGAGCACTCAAGGCTCTCCTCGGGCAGGCCGCCGAAGTACTGCGTCCCGGCGGCAGACTCGCAGTGATCACATATCATTCGATCGAAGACCGCATGGTTAAAAACTTCATCCGCAGCGGAAATGTCGAAGGAATTGTGGACAAGGATTTCTACGGAAGGGTCTCGACTCCCTGGAAACAGGTGAACCGATCCCCTCTCGTTCCATCCGAAGAAGAAGTAGAACGGAATCCGAGAGCGCGTAGCGCCAAACTGCGCGTCGCGGAACTTTTGTGACTGCAATGGCGAACAAAAAAAGTAAACAAGATAACGACAAGAAAAACAACAGGCATAATTTCTCATGGGTCGAGGAACTCCGTGCCGGACGCTCCATCTCGATAGAATTCTTCAAGAAAAACGCCTGGCTGCTGCTGTTGATAACAGTGGCAGTCATCGCCATGATCGGTCTTCGGTATGAGACAAAGACAAAGATGTCTAAAATAAAATCACTCACCACCGAACTGCAGAGAGCCGAAAGCCGCAAGCTGCAGGAGAAATCCCTCTACATGTCGCTCATCCGAGAAACCGAGATGAAGAGACTGGTTCATGAAAAAGGACTCGCGCTTGAATTTCAGGAGCAGCCTCCATACGAAATCACCGACAACTGAACGCAAACCCCACCGACGACAAAAGCGACAAATTCATAACAACCGGCTATGGCAGGAAACAACAAACGACATATTCTGATACGATACGGAGTGATTACCGTGCTGTTCGTGTTTTTCGGCATCATCGTGCTCGGAAAGCTGTTCAGTACCACGGTGATTGAGGCATCGGACTGGAACCGCCGTGCCAAAGAGGAGCTGTCGCGCGTAGACACCATCGCGCCCGAACGCGGCAACATCCTCGCTGACAACGGCAACATCCTCGCATGCAACCTCAAGGTCTACGACATCAAGATCGACCTGCGCCACGAGAAGGTGAATTCCCACATACGCAAGAACCGCGGCATTCCATGGAACAAAATAGACTCACTGGCCGACTCCCTCGACACATACTATCCGCGCGTCAAAGATCTGCGCCAGCATCCCGACACATTCCGGAAATACTCATGGCACGCGAAACTCAAGAAGGAATTCGAGAAGCAGCCCGAGCGGCGCAACCGCGCCCTCCGTCTGGCCCGCAACAAGACACTCGAGGACTTCGAGCGCATAAAGGGATTCCCCTATCTCAAGGATTTCAACGGACGCGGCACTCGCAATCCCCTTTACTGTCAGAACCGCAACGTCCGCATCTACCCATACGGCAAAATGGCCTACCGCAGCATAGGCCGTGTCAACGAGAACCAGAAGACGCGCGAGATCCACGGATATTCCGGCCTGGAAATGGCGCTCGACTCGCTTCTCTACGGCAAGCCGGGCCTCGCCAAGCGCGTGGCCATGACCAGCGGAATATCCAACTGGGTGACCACCCCGCCCCGACGGGGATACGACATCCATACTACCATCAACATCGATCTTCAGGAAATGCTTGAGGATGAGCTCCAGAAAGTCTGCGAAGAGGCCGATGCCGAATGGGGCACCGCCGTGCTCATGGAGGTGGCCTCGGGCGAAATCAAGGCTATATCCAACATCGAGTTGCTCGACGACGGCTCCTACGGCGAGGCGCTCAACCGCGCGGTCCTCCCCTTCGAGCCCGGTTCGGTGATGAAACCGATATCGCTCATGATCGCCTTCGAGGACAAGCTCGTAAAATCGGTCAACGACATGGTGGACTGCTCCCCTTTCCAACGCACCAACGACCCCCACGGGAGCGGACCGAAAAACATGAAGCAGGTGATAGAGCAGTCATCCAACCCCGGCATAGCCAGAGTGATATTCAGAGGATACGCCCAGGACCCTGAAAAATGGTGGGAGCGTCTCGCGGGGCTCGGTTTCTTCGAGCCTATGCACACAGGTATCGCCGGCGAATGCACCCCGCGCATCAAGCGCCTCACTCCTACCGACTCCCGGGGAAACAACATCACCATGACGGCGCGCCATCTCGACCTTGCCCGCCAGGCATACGGCTACAATACAGAGCTCCCTCCCCTCTTCACGCTCTCGGTCTACAACGCCATCGCCAACAACGGCGTGTATGTCCGGCCGCATCTGGTGAAGAGCCTTATCGATGAAGACGGAAGGGACTCCGTGCTGCATGTGCGCAACATCCGCGACAGCATCTGCTCGCCGCGCACCGCCCGAATGGTAAGGGAATGCATCCGCGAAGTAGTCTGGGGAGAGCACGGTACAGCGCGCCTCGTGCGCGATGACCGCGTGGAAATAGCCGGCAAGACAGGAACCGCCTATCCCGTGGAACACGGGGTATACAACCATGCCAAGCGCCGTTATGCCTTTGCGGGATTCTTTCCCTACGAGAACCCGCAGTACAGCTGTATAGTCCTTGTGCTCGGCAAAGCCGGCAGCTCCGCCAACCGCACCTCTGGTCAGGTACTGAAAAACATGGCCATCAAAATGTATTCGCGCGGTATGCTCCGCAACGTATCGACCTATACAGCTGCTAAATCCAGCTCACGACCGGTGCTCGCGGCCTCCACCGCCACCAGCCACTCCGAAGTGGCCAAGGCGATAGGCGCATCCTCCGTGCGCCGCGCCAAGACGGTCACTCCGGGCGCGGCAGATACCGTTCCCTCAGTGATCGGATACGACGCCCCCTCGGCCCTCAGGATCCTCGAACAGCGCGGCCTCAACGTGAGAATATCCGGCACCGGACACGTGGTGGGCCAGTCGCTGCCACCCGGCACCCCACTGAAAAAAGGTGAAACCATCATCCTGAGACTCCGGATATGACTCGCTGAGGCTCAGGATATGACCGCGCCACCCGGACATGATTTTGAATCTGAAAATTCCAACGACTATAAAATATCTGAAATATGACAATCAAACTTTCCCGCCTTCTTGAAGAGATCAAGCCCCTCGAAGTAATCGGAGAGACCGACAAAAATATCGAAAGCCTCCAGAGCGACTCCAGAAAAGTCGGCAAGGGAGGAATGTTTGTGGCAGTCCGCGGTGTCACCACCGACGGACACCGCTATATTCCGGTAGTGGCGAGCACTCATGTTGCCGCCATAGTCTGCGAGGACCTTCCGGCATCCATAGAGAAAGGAATCACCTATATCCGCGTGGCGGACAGCGCGGAGGCCCTGGGTCGCCTCGCCTCGGCCTGGTACGGACACCCCTCGTCGCAACTTCGGCTCGTGGGCGTGACAGGCACCAACGGCAAGACCACCACCGCCACCCTACTCTACGAGATGGCAAAACTCGAGGGCTACAAGGCCGGCCTTTTGTCGACGGTGTGCAACTATATCCAGGACCGTGCCATACCGACCACACACACCACCCCCGACCCTCTTACCCTCAACGAGCTTCTTTCCGAAATGGTGGCGGCCGGCTGCGACTATGCCTTCATGGAAGTTTCGAGCCATGCAGCCCAACAGCGCCGCATAGCGGGACTGAAATTTGCCGGCGGCGTATTCTCCAATCTCACCCGGGACCACCTCGACTACCATCACACGGTGGATAATTACCGCAACGCCAAGAAAATGTTCTTCGACACCCTTCCGGAGGACGCATTCGCCCTTGTGAACACCGATGACAAGGCGGGACTCTACATGACCCAGAACACGCGCGCCAAAGTCCACGCATATTCGTTGCGTGCCGATGCCGATTTCCGCTGCAAGATACTTGAGACACGCCTTGACGGCACACTGCTGATGCTGAACGGCCGCGAAGTGGAGGTGAATTTCACCGGGCGTTTCAACGCCTACAACCTCACGGCGGTCTACGGCGCGAGTCTCCTGATCGGCTGGCCACGCGAGGAGGTGGAAGTGAACATGAGCAGACTTGTGCCCGTAGCGGGCCGCTTCCAGACATTCCGGTCTGAGAAAGGCGTGACGGCGATTGTGGACTATGCCCACACCCCCGACGCGCTTGTCAACGTGCTCGACACCATCCGCGAGGTGGTGGGCAACGACGGCGAGATAACCACCGTGGTGGGAGCCGGCGGCAACCGCGACCACGGCAAGCGCCCGATCATGGCGCGCGAGGCCGCATGCCGCAGCGACCGTCTCATCCTCACCAGCGACAACCCGCGCGACGAGGAGCCCTCGGCTATCATCGACGAGATGAAGGAGGGACTTTCCGCCGAGGAGATGCGCCGCACCCTCTGCATCACCGACCGCCGCGAGGCCATCCGTACCGCAATCATGATGGCGCGTCCCGGCTCCGTAGTGCTCGTTGCCGGAAAGGGACATGAGCCTTATCAGGAGGTGAAGGGAGTGCGCCACCATTTCGATGACCGCGAAGAGGTGCAGGAGGCACTTGCACAGCTATGATCTACTGGCTATACGAACAATTCGGTTCCGGGTGGGATTTCCCCGGAAAACACCTGCTGGGATACATCTCCTTCCGGGCCGGGCTCACTTTCGCAATCTCGCTGCTGATCGCCCTGGTGTTCGGACAGAGAATCATCCGGCGACTGCAGCGGATGCAGGTCGGTGAAGAGGTTCGCAATCTCGGGCTTGAGGGCCAGATGCAGAAAAAAGGCACCCCCACCATGGGAGGCGTCATCATCATCATCTCCATTCTCCTGCCGCTGTTGCTCATAGGTAACCTCCGCAACATCTACCTGTTGCTGATGATTGTAGCCACGATATGGATGGGATGTATCGGATTTCTCGACGACTACCGCAAGCTCAAATACCACAACAAGGACGGCCTGAAAGGAAAATACAAAGTTATCGGACAGGTAGGACTCGGACTGGTGGTGGGAATTACCATGTGGCTCTCCCCTTCCATAGTCATGAGCGAAAACACCGAGGTGATGCGCGGGCCTGACCACAGCACGGAGATAGTGATGTCGAACGAACAGATAAAGTCGCCGCAGACCACCATCCCGTTCGTGAAGAACAACAACTTCAATTATCAGTGGCTCACTTCATGGGTCGACAACGCACAGGCGGCCGAGACACTCGGCTGGCTCGCGTTCGTGCTCGTGGTGATCATCGTGGTGGCGGCCGTGAGCAACGGTGCCAACCTCACAGACGGACTCGACGGACTCTGCGCCGGAACGTCGGCTATTATCGGAATAGCCCTCCTCATAATGGCATATTTAGGAGGAAACGTGATATACTCGAGTTATCTCAACATCATGTATATCCCTGGTTCCGAAGAGATGGTGGTCTACGCATCGGCTTTCATCGGGGCGCTGGTCGGTTTTCTGTGGTACAATGCTTTCCCTGCGCAGGTATTCATGGGCGACACCGGCAGCCTCACGCTCGGCGGCATTCTGGCGGTATTCGCCATCCTTATCCGCAAGGAGCTGCTGATTCCTCTGCTCTGCCTGGTATTCTTCCTCGAGGACCTCTCGGTGATGATGCAGGTGGCATACTTCAAATACACTAAAAAACGCTTCGGCGAGGGGCGCCGCATATTCAAGATGACACCCCTCCACCATCACTTCCAGAAAGCGGCGGTACCCGGAGCCAACGTAAAATGGAATTTTCCGGTCAATCCCATTCCGGAGTCCAAGATTGTGGTGCGTTTCTGGATTGTCAGCATCCTGCTGGCCGCGCTCACATTCGTGACGCTGAAGATAAGATGATCTGACCGACATAAAAACATCGACATAGAAAGATGAACGAGAAGAAAGAGATACTGACAGTGCTCGGAGGGGGCGAAAGCGGCGTTGGAGCGGCCGTCCTCGGCAAGACCAAGGGAATGCAGGTGTTTCTAAGCGATATGGGAGACATCAGCGACCATTACCGCGAAATACTCGACTCCGAAGGAATCGAATACGAGACCGGACACCACACAGAGGAGCGTATCCTCGAAGCCGATGTAGTGGTGAAAAGCCCCGGAATACCGCCCTGCTCCCCTATTGTCCGTAAAATCATGGATAAAGGGATTCCCGTCATTTCCGAAATTGAGTTCGCAGCGCGATACACCGACGCAAAAATGGTGTGCATCACGGGGAGCAACGGCAAAACCACCACTACCCTGCTTACCTACCACATCCTCAAGGAGGCAGGGCTGAATGTGGGACTCGCCGGCAACGTGGGACGCAGCCTCGCCTATCAGGTGGCACGCGCCGACCATGATTACTATGTGATAGAACTCTCCAGCTTCCAGCTCGAGAACATGTATGATTTCAAGGCCGACATCGCCGTCATAATGAACATCACCCCGGATCATCTGGACCGCTACGACAACAAGATGGAGAACTATGCGGCGGCAAAATTCCGCATTCTCCGGAACCAGACCGGTGATGACTGGTTCATTTACTGGAAAGACGACCCCGTGATAAAGCAACAGCTGGAGCAGATCCAGACCGAGGCCATGCAACTTCCTTTCAGCGAATTACAGGAAGATGGCAACGCGGCATACGTAGACGACGGCATCGTGAGATTCGTGACTCCGCGCGAAGTCTGGGACATACCGCGCGACAGACTCGCCCTTCCGGGCCTCCACAACCTCTACAACTCCATGGCCGCCGGCCTCTCCGCATCCATCCTCAACATCCGCAAGGAGGATATCCGCCATGCCCTCGAGAACTTCGAGGCAGTGGAGCACCGCCTCGAATACGTCGACACCATCGCCGGAGTCCGCTATGTCAACGACTCCAAGGCCACCAACGTCAACTCCACCTGGTATGCTCTTGAAAGCATGACCGGACCCACCGTGCTGATCCTCGGCGGCAAGGACAAAGGAAATGATTATACCGAAATCGAGCCGCTCGTCCGCAAGAAGGTGAAGGCTGTCGTATGCATGGGCAAGGATAACGCCAAGCTGATTGACTTTTTTTCAGGGAAAGTGCCTGAAATCCGCGATACCCATTCAATATCAGAAGCCATGGAGGCCTGCGCCATGCTCGCCTCCGACGGCGACACCGTCCTGTTGTCGCCCTGCTGCGCCAGCTTCGACCTCTTCTCAAGTTACGAGGACCGCGGCCGTCAGTTCAAGCAGCAGGTGAGAATACTCCGCGACCGCACCATCGGAAAAGACTGAAACAATTGCCAATGAAGGAAAACGATATCCTCGAAAGAATAGAAATCCGGGAGACCGTCGACGGGAGACCTGTCGACGGAGACGCCGGTTCCCGCCGGAGCACATCGTCCTCATCCGCAGCAACCACTGCATCCTCTCCGGCAGCATCCGGCGCCCGCAAGATGAGCACCAAATCAATGCGCCGCGCGAGCCGCCCTGACCCATACATCTGGGGAATCTACATCATGCTGCTTCTCATAAGCGTGGTGGAACTCTTCAGTGCCTCCAGCACCGAAGTTCACGGCGACAATGTCTACATGCCCCTCATCCGCCATGTCATATTCCTTGGAATAGGCCTCGGAATAGTGCTCTGGCTACAGAGAACCCCATACATGGTAATCAACAGGTTCGCATGGGTCTTCGCGCTATTCTCGCTGGGACTGGTTCTGCTGTCGACACTCTTCGGAGAGAGCATCAACGGAGCCCAGCGCGCCATCAGGGTGGCCGGCGTCACCATCCAGCCCGCGGAAATCGCCAAACTCGCCGTGGTCTGTCTGCTCGCCTACATCTACGGCAAGACGCAGACTCCCGGCGGTGTCAGCAACAAGGGCGTCGTGACATCGGCCGTGGTCGTGCTGGTGTTTGCCGCATGCCTTGTGACCAATGGACTGACCAATACGCTTCTGCTTATGGTGGTGAGCATCTGCATGATGCTCATCGGAGGAATCCAGTGGAAGAAATTCGGAATGGTAATGCTGGCGTACGGTCTTGCAGTGGTGCTTCTGATGGGATTTAAGGAAATAGCCCCGAGCACGGCCGACTTCGACAATGTAGAGCCTATGCAGACTGCCATGGTAGCCTCTGCAGCAAACGGAGCCATATCCCCGGTACAGACCGGGATCGAAGCCGAGACTTCCGGGGGAAATCTGAAACGAAGCGGAACCTGGAAAGAACGTATCAACCGGTTTATAGCCGGAGTCAACCCGGATGACCCGATCACCGACGAGAACCGGCAGGTGGTTTTCGCCAAATTCGCGCAGGCCAACGGCGGAATGGTGGGACAGGGCCCCGGCAATTCCCGGGAAAGCGCGAGACTTCCTCTCGCATTTTCCGACTACATCTATTCCATCATCGTCGAGGACACCGGCTTCATCGGAGGGGCACTCGTGCTTTTGCTCTATCTTCTCCTTGTGGCGCGGGCCGGACGCATAGCCTACATGTGCTCGCGGGCCTTCCCGGCATTCCTCATCATGGGATGCGCTGTCATGATTGTCTTCCAGGCCCTTGTCCACATGGCGATTGTCACCGGAGTCTTCCCGGTATCGGGACAGCCGCTGCCATTCATCTCGAAAGGAGGAACATCGGTGATAGTAATGTCGGCGGCGCTCGGCATCATGCTTTCCGTCAGCCGGTTCGCGGCACATTCCGGCAACAAGAAGGAAATCAGCGCCGAAATGAACGCGCTGCCCGACGACATGCAGGCCGCCAACTATTCAGCAGACCAACAATAGCCCGGTCCGTCACATCGGACCGGTCATCAGCCAAGCAGCAATGGAAAAAAGAAAATACAGAATACTGATAAGCGGAGGGGGAACCGGAGGACACATCTTTCCGGCCCTCTCGATAGCCGGAGCACTTAAGAGCCGCCTTGAAGCGGAGATTCTCTTTGTGGGAGCCGAGGACAGGATGGAGATGGAACGGGTGCCGGCGGCGGGCTACGAGATAAAAGGCCTTCCGGTGGCAGGATTTGACCGCAGACGTATATGGCGCAATGCAGGGGTTCTTCTCAAGCTCCGCAAAAGCCTGTCGATGGCCCGCGCCATAGTAAAGGATTTCAAGCCCGACATAGCCATAGGGGTGGGAGGCTACTGCTCCGGGCCGACGCTCAAGGCCGCGCAGCGGGCCGGTGTCCCCACACTCATCCAGGAACAGAATTCTTATGCCGGAGTCACCAACAAACTGCTTGCGGAGAAAGCCGACCGAATCTGCGTGGCCTACGACGGTATGGAGCGATTTTTCCCAGCCGACAAAATCGTGAAGACCGGCAACCCGGTGCGGACAAGTCTCACCGACAAAAGCCGCGACCGCAACGCCGCCATCGAGAGTTTCGGACTGAATCCCGACAAACCGACATTGCTCGTTGTCGGCGGAAGCCTCGGCGCGCTTACCATCAATGAGAGCTTCGAGGGGGGACTGGAAAAAATACTCAATGCCGGATTTCAGCTCATCTGGCAGACAGGCAAGAACTTCGGTGACCGCGGACCATGCGCGGCAAAAGGAAAGAGGGGAGTTGTGGTGACACCTTTCATCACCGACATGGCCTCGGCATACGCAGCAGCCGACCTTGTGGTGTCGAGGGCAGGCGCAGGCTCCATCAGCGAACTCGAACTGCTCGGCAAGCCCTGCATCCTTGTGCCGTCGCCCAACGTGGCCGAAGATCACCAGACCAAAAACGCCCGCGCCCTTTCGGATGTCGGAGCCGCCGTTCTGATTACCGATGCCGACGCCCGCGGCTCGCTGGTGGACACCGCCGTGCGAACCATGGCCGACAGGCGGACTCTGGAATCCATGAGTTCCGCAATCTCCCGTCTCGCCCTCCGCGAGTCCGACCAGCGGATTGTGGACGAAGTTATTAAAATTTTAGACAGACGAAAATAAGATGAACATATACTTTGTCGGGGCCGGCGGTATCGGAATGGCCAATCTTGTGAGATACTATATGCGTCACGGTGTGGCCGTGGCAGGATATGACCGCACTCCCTCGCAACTCACCGATGAGCTCAAGCGGGAAGGGGCGCTCCTTACCTTCAAGGCCGACGAGACAGAGATTCCAGCCGGATTCCGGAACCCTGCGGAAACCCTTGTGGTCTACACTCCTGCCGTGCCTGAATCCAATCCTATACTCCAATACTTCCGCGACAACGGATTCGAAGTGGTGAAAAGAGCCGAACTGCTGGGACGCATCACCCGCGACACCGACGCCATCTGCGTGGCCGGATCGCACGGAAAGACCACCACAAGCTCCATGATAGCCAATATCCTGCGGGACACTCCCGGAGGATGCACCGCATTCCTGGGAGGAATATTGCGGAACACCGACAGCAACCTTGTGCTTGACGAGAAATCACGTATCTCTGTGATAGAGGCCGATGAATACGACCGCTCCTTCCACCGTCTGCATCCCTGGATAGCCGTCGTGACATCCACAGACCCGGACCACCTCGACATATATGGGGACGAGGCCGGCTATCTCGAAGGATTCGCAGTATTCACCTCGCTTATCCGGCCAGGGGGGCGGCTACTGATGCACACGGGACTCAAACTGGACCCACGTGTCGCGGAAGGAGTAAGCATATCCACCTACAGCGGAGGCCCCGAGGGAGACTGGCACGCCGAGGATGTACGCTTCGGAGAGGGTAAGATCACCTTCACGCTTGCAGGTCCCGACGGACTGCGCATTGAGAATCTGAGTCCAGGAGTTCCGGTCGAGATAAACGTGGACAACGCCGTGGCCGCCGCCGCCGCCGCAATCATGGCCGGTGCCGGCGAGCAGGAGGTGCGCCGAGGGCTCGCGGAGTTCCGCGGAGCCAGGCGCCGGTTCGAGATATGGCTTGACGGAACGCAGAAAAAGGGGAGCGCCATACTCATCGATGACTATGCCCACAGCCCCAACGAAGTGCGGGCCTCGATCCGTTCCGTCAAGAAACTCTATCCTGGCAAGCGGCTCACTGTGATATTTCAGCCGCACCTCTACACAAGAACCCGGGATTTCGCTCCTGAATTCGCCGACGCCCTGTCGGAAGCCGACCATGTGATCATGCCTGAGATTTATCCTGCACGAGAGCTTCCCATCCCGGGAATCAGCTCCATGACTATCCTCGACAAAGTTAAAAATGCCGAAAAAACATTCTGCGAGCGAAAAGATTTGCTGAATCTGATAAAAAATAGTAACTTTGAAGTTTTAATGACTCTCGGGGCCGCCGACATCGACAGGCTCCTTCCCGAGATCCGTGACATTCTGTCCTGAGGACAACCGCCTGACGCTGATGAAAAGAGGACACACAATAGCAAAATGGACCGTTCTGGTGCTTCTGACAGCCTACGCCACGGCAATGACCGTGTGGGCGCGGCACGAGGCGGCACGCCATGTGTGCACCGGCATCGAGGTGGAGGTTACGGGCGAGTCGCGCATGAACGACATCGTCACCAGAGGACTGCAGGAGGAACTCCGCAGGTATCCCGGTAAAATCAAGGGCGCGGCGCTGAGCACCATCAACACACACAGCATCGAGAAATACCTCGGAGGTCTCAGCAACTTCGAGAGCGTCAACTGTATGATCTCTTCCGGAGGAATTCTGAAAGTGAAGGTGAGACCTCTTGTTCCGGTGATGAGAGTGTTTGTCGGCGACAATTCCTACTACATAAACAAAGACGGCAAGCACATCACCTCCAGCCCTGAATTCTTCACGGACGTTCCGGTGGTGACCGGCTCCTTCTCGCGGGAATTCCCTCCGACGGCTGTGCTTCCTCTTATACGCCACATAGAGAAAGACCCCTTTCTCAAGGACCTGACAAGCATGGTGGTGGCCCGCGACTCAAGAAACCTCATCATCGTCCCGCGAATCTTCGGACATGTTGTCAACATGGGAGACACTTCCGACATGAATGAGAAGAGCCGTGCCCTGTCGCTTTTCTACCGCAAGGTCATGCCCTACAAGGGATGGCAGGAATACGACACCGTATCGGTGAAATTCCGCAATCAGATAGTGGCCACCAGGCGTGACAAGACGCGCCTGAACCATGGGGAGGAGTATATCGAGGAGACTGACCCGGAGGAGGCTACCCTTCCCGAGACATCGTTCGAGGATGCCCGACATGAGCCGGCGCGACGCGCTGACGGCGAAGATTCCACCGCAAACACAAAGCCTAATACTCCCCCAGAGGATTGAAGATATGAAAAAAGAGAGATATGTCGCTGCAATCGAGATAAGCAGCTCCAAGATAATAGCCGTAGTCGGCAAGACACGCGGCGCCGGTCAACTAGATATCATCGCCTCCGAACAGGAGAAGAACAGCGAGAGCGTGCGGTACGGCATCATCAAGAATCCCGAAGAGACCTCAATGAGAATCGCGCGCATAATCGAGCGTCTTGAGCGAAAGCCTTCGGTGGCCCCCCGCGAAATCACGGGACTCTTCGTGGGTCTTTCGGGCCGTTCCCTGCGCAGCATCAGCACTGAAGTGTCTATCAATCTTCCCGATGACACGGAAATCACCGAGGAGATAATCGAACGCCTCAAGAATCAGGCTCTCTCCACTGCCATCGACAGCTCGCTGGAGGTGGTCGACGCCGTGCCGAGAGTCTATGTGGTGGGAAAGATGGAGACAGCGTCCCCAAAGGGTACGATAGGGAACAGCATCAGCGCCACTTTCGACCTGATAGTGTGCCGCCCGGAAATACGCAAGAATCTCGAGCGAACCATATCCGACAAAATCGGCGTGGATGTCAGCGGATATGTGGTGACGGCTCTATCCACCGCCCAGGTGATACTTACTCCCGAGGAGAAGAGGCTCGGCTGCATGCTCGTCGACATGGGAGCAGAGACAACCACCGTCTCCATCTACAAGGAGGGACATCTGGTCTATTTCGCCACGCTGCCTCTTGGCGGCCGGCATATCACCAACGATGTCGCTACCCTCAACTTCCTTGAGGACAAGGCGGAGGAAATCAAGATTTCCGTCGGCAACGCCATAGCCCGCGAGACTGCGTCCACCCTCAACATGAACGGAGTCAAGATGCAGGACGTGTCAAACCTCATTGTCGCGCGCGCCGAAGAAATTGTGGTCAACGTGATGGAGCAGATCACATACGCCGGTCTCAAGGAAAGTTCATTGCCGCGAGGTCTCGTGATGATAGGAGGCGGCTCGAAACTCAACGGCATGATCGAGCTGCTTGAACAGCATACGGGTCTGCCGGTAAGACGCGGCCAGTTGCCATCATACATTTCCATAGAAGAGACAAAGTCTCCCCTTTCGGAGATGGTAGAGGTGGCAAGTGTGCTTTATTCCGGAGCCATGAACACCGAAACCGAATGCCTCGAGACCCCCGGCAACGAGGATCTGCCCGCAACCGGAACGGGTAACGAACCGACCGGCACAACACCGGAAAAAACCGAGCACAGGCAGAAGCCCAAGGGTCCGTCGCTCTTCGGAAAACTTAAAGAAAAACTATACGGAATGGTCACCGGCGACGTGGAGGACAACTCCGACATAATCTGAAGCGATGACTCTCAAACTGTGACAAGATGGACAACGACATATATAACAACGACATAACCGACGGTTCAAGCTTTGTGGCAACCGATGACGGCGCGATCATAAAAGTGATCGGCATCGGAGGCGGAGGAGGCAATGCCGTCAACTACATGTTCAAGCAGAAGATACCACACATCAATTTCGTGGTGTGCAACACGGACCGTCAGGCACTCAACATGTCGCCGGTACCCAACCAGTTGCTTCTTGGCAAAGAGGTGACCAAAGGACGCGGGGCAGGCAACAAGCCGGCAGTGGGCAGACAGTGTGCCGAAGCGAGTGTCGACGACATACGCGCTATTTTCGACGACGAGACCGAAATGGTATTCATCACTGCCGGAATGGGCGGAGGCACCGGAACGGGCGCGGCTCCGGTGGTGGCCCAGATCGCCAAGGAATGCGGCATGCTCACCATCGGGATCGTGACGGTACCGTTCAAATTCGAGGGCGACAAGAAGATTCTCATGGCTCTCGAAGGCGCTGCCGAAATGAGAAAGCACGTCGACGCGCTTCTCATAATCAACAACGAGAACCTTATCGAACTGTACGAGGACTATAACTTCTTCAACGCCTTCAGCAAAGCCGACGACACCCTGGCCAACGCCGCACGGAGTATCTCGGAAATAATTTCCGAACCATGCTATGTCAACGTCGACTTCCAGGACGTGAAGACCACTCTCAAGGACAGCGGTTCGGCCATCATTGCCACTGCCACCGGCGAGGGCGAGAACCGCGTGACCAATGCCATCCAGAACGCGCTGCACTCTCCGCTTATGAAGGCCCATGACATATATTCCTCCAAAAGGCTTCTTATCAAGTTCATGTGCTCCAAGGATTCGAAAAATCCGATCAAGTCCAGGGAGATGGCCGAAATCCACAATTTTCTCACATCGAAACTTCCTCCCACAATCGAAGTGAAGTGGGGTATTGGCGACGATCCCTCGCTGGAAGACAGGATAAAAGTCACGATTCTCGCATCAGGCTTTGACGTGACCATCCGCGAGAAGGATGAGAAAAACAAGAAAGGGGTGATCGACTTTCCAGGCAGCCCCGCTACGGAGCGGGACAAAGACTCGAGTAAGGAAGATGGAACTCCGACCGTAACGCCGGAGGATATCGCAGCCGTCTACGGCCGCGAGAAAGTCAAGGAATGGAAAATGGCTGCGATGAAGCAGAAGTACGTGGTGCTGAAGCCTTCTCAATTCGATGACCATGAGACAATCATGTTGCTCGAGAGGGTTCCCGCATATAACCGGGATATCCGTTTCAACCAACAGATCGAACAACTCGACTCCGCCGAGCCGGAGAAGCCGGCATCCAAACCCGATGACACAAACGGAGGAACAACAATTTCGTTTTAAAAACCAGAACAACATACCAATATCCGCAAGTAAGACAGAACACCTGCAAGATGGAAAATAAATTTTCAATGGTTGCCAAGACCTTCCAGGGCCTTGAGGATGTGCTCCGCGACGAGCTTATTTCTCTCGGCGCGGAAAACGTGGAGATGGGACGCCGCATGGTCAGCTTCGAGGGGGATCTCGAAATGATGTACAAAGCCAATCTGTGTTGCCGCACGGCCCTCAGGATTCTCAAGCCCATCGAGAAGTTCACCGCTCATGATCCCGACGAACTCTACGATATAGTCCGCGAGATCGACTGGCGGAAATACATGACTCCCGACACCACATTCGCCATAGACTCGACGGTGAACAGCGAGGATTTCACCCATTCCAAATTCGTAACATATAGAGTCAAGGATGGCATCGTGGACCATTTCAATGACACCGAGGGGCGTCGTCCCTCTATATGCGTGGCTGGTGCCGACCTGCTCTTCAACGTCCATATAGATCACGACCGCGTCACCATCTCCCTGGACTCGAGCGGGGAGCCTCTTTCCCGCCGGGGTTATCGCCAGGAACAGACCGAAGCGCCCCTCAACGAGGTGCTCGCCGCCGGAATAATCATGAAGACAGGCTGGAGGGGTGACTGCGACTTTGCCGACCCCATGTGCGGTTCGGGCACTTTCCTTGTAGAAGCCGCACTTATCGCATCAAACATCAACCCTGGTATTTTCCGTCAGAGCTTCGCGTTCGAGAAATGGCCCGATTTCGACAAAGACTTATTCGAGGAACTCTATAACGATGACAGCGGCGAACGTGAATTCGCATTCAGGATCTACGGCGGCGACATCGATCCGGATGCCGTGGCGATAGCCCGTCGCAACATCAAGGCCGCACAGGTCGACAATATGGTGGAGCTCACATGCCGCCCCATGGCGGACTGGACCGAAAATCCCGACAATGGCGTCCTCGTGATGAATCCACCTTACGGGCGCAGACTGCGTCCCGACGACATGGTGGAACTTTTCCGAGGAATAGGGACATGCCTCAAACAGAATTTCAAGGGATGGAACGCATGGATAATAGGGCCGGACAACGATGACTTCTCCAACATCGGGCTCAAGCCGTCGTTGAAAATTCCTTTGCTCAACGGCAGCATCGAGTGCTCGCTGCGCGAGTTCGTGCTTTTCGACGGTGCCTACAACGATTTCCGCGCCGCAGGCGGAAAAGTCAACTTTTATGAGGAAGAAGAGGAGGAGAACCGTCGTCCCCGGAAGATGAAGCGCATTTCCGACGACGAATGGCGCGGCGAGACAAAAAAATTCGGCGGCCATCAGAAAGAACGTCGCTACGACAAGAAAAAAACCTTCAGACGCGATGAGCGCCCGGAAAGCCGCAGCTACGGTCCCCGGGATGACAGACGCGACTTCAAGCCGCGAGAGGAACGCCGCAGCTACGGACCGCGCGAGGAGAGGCACGACTTCAAGCCAGGCGGAGAAAAGCGCAGCTACGGACCGCGCGAGGAGAGACGCGACTTCAAGCCAGGCGGAGAAAAGCGCAGCTACGGACCGCGCGAGGAGAGACGCGACTTCAAGCCGCGCGGAGAACGCCGAGAAGATGACAGAGGAAATCGTCGGGAATATGAACGCCGTGACGACCGAAGAGGTTCCGGACGCGACGCCAGAATCGTCAAGCCGCAGGGACCCAAAATTTCGGCCGACAAGGAACATATCATATCTCCGGTTCATTTCCGCTCACGAAAGAAGAACTATTCCGACAGTGAAGATTGATGGGCAACCGGGACACAATGGGTAAGAAGGGATTCGCCGGCGCAATCGCCACCGCAATCCTGATGAGCGCGACCTCCTTTCTGGCGGGCGCGCCCATACCATTACAGACCGAGGCCGGCCTGTGTCTGCCGTCGCCTGGCGCATGGGATATCATGCCCCCGCTCTCATGGGCCATAAACCTTCTGCTCCTGCTCGGAATCACAGGCTCAATCTATATCCTCAACAAGAATTACGCGTTTGTTCCTGGAAACGACATGACTCTTCCGGGACTTCTGGCCGTGATGTCGTTTTCCTGCCCCTGGGTGGCGGGGACTCTGAATTCATCCACCATTCTTCTCGCCGCGAATACAGCCATCCTCTCGATAGCCTTCACATGCTTCAAGCAACGGAACGCCACCCGGGAACTCTTCGCCATAGCCACCATCCTGTCGCTGGGCACGATGGTGCAATATGCCTTCATTTTCATGATTCCGGCATATATCGCGATTGCAGCCTCCCTCAAATGTCTGCGCTTCAAGGAGACGATCGCTTTCATCCTCGGCCTGGTCGCCCCTTATTGGGTTGGAGTCGGTCTCGGAATCATACCGTTGTCCGATTTTTCGATGCCTGATATATCCGGCCTGTTTTCCGGCATAGAAGCGAAACGGTCCATGCTCGCCGGTCTGACGGCATGCGCCGCGACAGCGCTCGGAGCTCTTGTGGGCGGACTCTACAACTCGGTGAAACTATACGCCGGCAATTCGCAGCGACGCCTCTACAACATCTGCTTCAATATCCTCGGAGTGCTCTGCGCAGTCTGCATAGTCATTGACTTCGACAACATGCCTGCATACATCGGCACTCTCTATCTGGTCGCCGCTGTCCAGTTCTCCGACATTTTTGCTCTCCACAACATACGGCATCGCTCGTGGTGGCTCGCAGGCCTCTGCACACTCTACGCCGCATCGTTCATTATGACAGAAATACAATTCTTCTTCTGACCATGAAAATAGTCATCGACGACAATATCCCCTATATCAAGGGGCGGCTTGAACCGGTGGCCGACACGCTCTATGTCGACCAGTTCGGATTCACCCCCGAGAATGTCCGCGACGCGGATGCCATCGTGATCCGAACGCGTACTCTCTGTAACGAGTCTCTTCTCGGCCACAGCCGCGTGCGCCTCATCGCCACCGCCACCATCGGTATGGACCAGATTGATATCCCGTGGTGCGCGGAGCGGGGTATCTCGGTCAACAACGCTCCGGGCTGCAACGCACCGGGCGTGGCCCAGTATGTCTGGAGCGCACTTCTGCGCGAAGGTTTCGACCCGGTCCGTCACACTTTGGGGGTGGTCGGATGCGGCAATGTAGGCGGCATAGTGGCCGAATGGGGACGTCTGCTCGGCACACGGGTAGTGGTCAGTGACCCTCCCCGTCAGCGTGCCGGAATCGAAGATGACTACATGCCGATTGATAAGCTTATGGCCGAATGCGACGCGGTCACACTGCACACCCCGCTTACTCGGACAGGGGAAGACCCGACGTTCCACCTTGCGGACAGGGCGATGTTCGCCCGCATGCGGCCGGGCGCGCTGCTCGTGAATGCCGCCCGCGGTCCGGTGGTCGATTCCGGGGCTCTTCTCGAGGAACTGCGCGCCGGACGCATCCGGGCCGTGCTCGACACCTGGGAGGGAGAACCCATCGTAAACAAAGAGTTGCTCTCGCTGACAGACTACGGTACGTTCCATATAGCCGGATATTCCCGCGAGGGAAAGCAGAGAGCCACCAGAATGGCGCTCGAAGCCCTGGAAAAGGGATTGGGCATAGTTGTGGACAAAAGCGGCCTGGAGGGCGCCTATCGGCCCCACAAGGCCATTTCAGCCGAGGGAATCATGGCGTCGTACGACCCCGGAACGGACAGCGACTCTCTCAAAGCCGCTCCGGAGCTGTTCGATACTCTCCGCAGAAACTATGACTTCCGTCCCGAATACCGTCCCGAAGCCGACACGTCGTCAACATGTAAAACTTCTTCCTGATTTCACGGCATGAACTATTCGAAGAAATATTACGTGGTCTGGACAGGAAGGCATCCCGGAGTATACGATGACCTTAACGACGCCATGGAGCAGGTGGACGATTACCCCGGAGCCTCCTTCAAGAGTTATGCGAGCGCCCAAGAGGCCTCCGATGCTTTCCGGAAAGGTACTGCGCGCAGCGACCGCAACGATGTCGGCGGACTTCTCCTGAACGCCCAGAGACATAACATTCCCGAAGCCGGTAAGCCGGACTACATGCAGTTTCCCGAAATCGACCTGAACGGCTGGGCCGTGGACGCCGCATGCGCCGGTAATCCCGGACGAATGGAATACCGTGGAGTGGAACTTATGACGGGACGCGAGATTTTCCGTATCGGCCCCTTCGAAAAGTCCACCAACAACATCGGTGAATTTCTCGCAATAGTCCATGCGCTTGCCCTGATGGCGAATCTCGGCGAGCGGCACACCATTTACTCGGACTCGGTCACCGGAATGTCATGGGTGCGCAACCGCAAGGTGAAGACCCAGCTCAAACGCGACGCGTCGACCGAAAAAAGCTTTCAGATGATGGAGCGGGCACTCTCCTGGCTGAACACTCATTCCTACGATGTCAAGATCCGTAAGTGGGACACGGACAGATGGGGGGAGGTACCGGCTGATTTCGGTCGCAAATGACCGAAAGCGGGCAGTAGAGCGCAACGAGGATGTCCGGATAAGTGAATGAAGGAGGAAATCAGGAAAATATTGCTTGAAGGCGGTGCCTGCGCCGTAGGTTTTGCCAAAGCAGCCGAAGTAGATCCCGGGGAATGGGAACTTTTCGAGGAGTGGCTGTCACGCGGAAGGCACGCCGGAATGGAATATATGCGCAACCATCCTCAGATACGCCGCGATCCGCGCCTGTTGCTTGAGGGAGCCAACTCCATCATTTCCATTGCCTTCAATTATCGCGGAGACACCGCCCCAAACTCTCCTGTAGCGTCATACGCACTTGGAGACGATTACCATGATGTTCTGCGCGACCTACTGAACCGGTGTCTGAACAGTTTCCCGACAGACGCGGGATACCGGATATGCATCGACTCCGCACCAATACTGGAACGATATTGGGCACGCAAGGCCGGAGTCGGCTTTATCGGCGACAACGGCGCGCTGATAGTCCCCGGAGCGGGCAGCATGGTATTCCTCGCCGAAATCGTCACCACCCTGCCGCTGGTCCCCGACAGGGAATGGATCCGCCGATGCGGCTCATGCGGAGCCTGCCGCCGAGCCTGTCCCACCGGCGCACTCACATTCTCCGGCAACTCCATAGACTGCAACCGATGTCTCAGCTATCTCACCATAGAACACCGTGGCGACTGGAATGACCCGGTTCACATAGAAGCGCTCTCTTCTGCCGCCACCAGAGGGATGACACCGCTCTTCGGTTGTGACCGCTGTCTTGCCGTATGTCCCCACAATGCCGGCAAAGTCCGCGCCCGCACTGTTCCCGCGCTCGCCCCACGCAAAGAAATCCTCGCCATAACCCCGTCTGATATCCTCTCAATGGAAAAAAGCGACTTCTCCGCCACCTTCCGGCATTCCCCGATAAAACGAGGGCGCTTCGACGGACTGCATCGAAACGCCCTGAATATGATCAAGTGACGTAAACTATCGGACGCGGATAAAATGGCCGCGACGGGATTATCTGTTCCCGCGGAGGGTATCGTAGTAGCGGCTGAGTACCTCATGGGCCGCGGTGAAGGAGCTTTGCTCGTTGTTAAGGACGCGCAGCTCTTTCTGCTCAAGGAGGGCGCGGATCTCAGGACGGGTGTAGAAATCGTGGCGCAACTGCTCGTCAATAGTCTCTATCATCCAATACTTAGCCTGCTCATTGCGCTTCTGACGGAAGTAACCCGTCTCTTTCACATATTCGAAATAGCGGTCTATCATATCCCATACCTTGTCGATATTAAGTTCGAAATAACCGCTGTAGGTGATTACCTCGGGACGCCATCGGCTCGGTGTGGGAGGGAAAAGCTGCAAGGCGTTGCGGAACTGTGCCGCGGCGAGATTGGCGCGGTCGATGTTGTCGCCGTCCGCCTTGTTGATGACTATGCCGTCCGCCATCTCCATGATTCCGCGCTTGATTCCCTGGAGTTCGTCACCGGTTCCGGCCAGCTGGATCAGCAGGAAGAAATCCACCATGGAATGGACCGCGGTCTCGCTCTGACCCACTCCGACGGTTTCCACGAAGATATTGTTGTAACCTGCAGCCTCGCAGAGCACTATGGTCTCGCGAGTCTTGCGGGCCACGCCTCCGAGCGAGCCTGCGGAGGGGGAAGGACGGATGAATGCATCGGTATGCTGCGAGAGTTTCTCCATTCGCGTCTTGTCGCCGAGGATGGAGCCGCGCGTACGCTCACTGCTCGGGTCGATGGCAAGTACGGCGAGCTTGCCGCCATCCCTGAGCACATGCAGACCGAACACATCGATCGACGTCGACTTACCGGCACCGGGGACGCCGGTTATGCCGATACGCCGCGAATTTCCTGAATAAGGGAGACATTTCTCTATCACTTCCTGAGCGATGGCCTGATGTTCTTCGGCCGTACTCTCCACGAGCGTTACGGCGCGGCCGAGCACGCTGACATCGCCCTTTAGGATACCCTCCACATATTCTGCGGCCGTGAGACGGCGGGGGCGCGTGGCCCGCTTATGCCGGTACGGGTTCACTATCGGTTGCGAGGAGACTCCGGAATTCACCTGGAGTCCCTTATAAGCATTGTCGTTTTCCGGATGTTCCATGATTATAAGGCTGTTTCTTTATTTCTTGTTATGATTAAGACCCCTTCACCGAGGATTATCGGATCTCGCCGGCAACGGTGAATTCCTTTACCGGTGTCACTGGGTCGTCTGTTATGATTCTGAGGGGAATGCGGAACGGACCCGCAGGGAGATCGCGCAGGTCGAGTTCAAGACTGACACGCACGCTCTTGTCCGGCTTTATCTCCTTGGGCAGACGATTGTATTTCACTGCCACTATGTCCGAATATATCTTCCTTATCCGCAGGGGAGATCCGCCGTCGTTCAGGATAGCGAACCCGACGGGCTGGGCGGCATCATGCCGGATGATTCCGAGATCCACCGGGTCCGGGACCGGAAAACAGCGGGGTGCCTTGGCAAGGTCCTTGCCGGACAAGGATTTTGCCGATGGAAGCACTGTGGCGCGCAGGGGCACCGTCACGCTTCTGGCATCTGGGCTCGCACTGTCGGCGACGAACGATACAGGAAGCTCCACAGGGCCGTACTCGCCCAAAGCTCCGGCCTTGAAATATATCACAAACGTGGCAAGATCGCCGGGCCCGAGCTTCTGTTGGGAGCACTCGATGCGGAGAGCCTGCGATTCGCTTGTGGCCAGCGGACGAATTGTGTCGGTGGTCTGGTTGTACGCCTTTATAAAATATCCCGGTGTACGCGTGTCGGTTACGTTGCCGCCGATGATGACTGAATCGGAGAGCCGGAGCGGTCCTGCCTCCACGGGGTAAAACATATCGAGCGACTCAGGTGCTCCCAGCACATTGCCACGGATCATTATCACCTGCTCCGTGCCGTCACTGAGCCAGACTTTGATTGATTTCTCGAATCGGCCCGGACGTCCCGCCGGATCGTAGGTATACGCTATGGAAAGAGTGTCGCCCGGAGCCGTTTCTGCATCGGAAAACTCAACTCCGGTACATCCGCATGAGGGCCGGGCGTCGATTACCGATATCGGGGTATTGCCGGTGTTGACAAAGCGCGAAACACCGGTCTGCGGACCGAGAATCTCCTTCATCAGCCCGAAGTCATGGTTCTTCTCAATCCACTGTATCCCGGCATTCAGCGAAAAGAAGCCAGAAAGGAGCGCCCCGAAGAGAAATGCTCCGGTCCTCAGGCTTGATTTTCTCATTGCTTCTTATTCGGATTGACCACACCCTTTACCTTGAGGTAGACCCGCTTGGTCTTGCCGTTAGTCTTCACAGTCACGGTCTTGTTGAACCCTCCGGGACGCCCGAGCGGATTGTAAGTCACCTTCACCACCCCCTTCTTCCCGGGAGCGATAGGATTCTGTGGGTATTCCGGCGTGGTACAGCCGCACTCCGCCGTCACATCCTTTATCACCAGATTGGCGTTGCCGGTGTTGACAAACTCGAACACATGGCTCACCTTACCGCCGCGCTCCGGCACGGAGCCGAAATCATAGACGGTTTCCTTGAAAGAGATGTCCGCATTCTGCTTCTTGCGGGCATGGAGGCTCACCGGCGCAACCAACGCCAGCGCCATAATCACGAATATAATGCGTCTCATAAAATTCCCATTTATTACATTATTCTGCAAATATAACGCTTAACAACGTATTTCATTCAATCCGGACCGACAAATTTCTCAATTAGCCCTCAAATCAAGCTCAAATCACAATCCCTACATCCCGTCAGAACTCGCTAAAGCTCCCCGCTTAAACAAAAACCAGATAAAAAAGAGCATATTCTTTGACAGTAACGACAAAAAGCTTACTTTTGCCAAAGCAAGTCGCCACAAAGCCGAATCCACAAAACCGAAGTTTGGATGATGGTTGTCAGCGACTTGTATGTGAGTTATAATTTTTGTTTATGGGCAGATATTGGACCGGCAACAGCCGGGCGCCTTGGCACGACTACCGGGCGCGACATATTTATCACATCACGCTGCTTAAACGGGCCGAAGTTCCGGATTTCGGTTCTCTGGCTGGTGATTGGCGGCTCCATTCCGGAACGCGCGGCAGTTCTTATGTCTCGGCTTCCCCTATCGGCAAGGCGGTAAAGGATTGTCTCAGAAACATCGGTTCCATCCATCCGGCCCTGCGCGTCCTGCAGTATGCTCTTATGCCGGACCATCTGCATATTCTCCTCTCGGTAGAGAGCATCCTTGATGAAATCCTCGGAAGAAAACTGGCCGCTTTTAAGGTGATGATCAACAAGCGGACGGGGTTCCCATGCGTCTTCGGAAAGGGCTTCAATGACCAGATTCTCTCCTTTGGCCGCAATCTTGACACCATCTACCAGTATCTGAGGGAAAATCCCCGGCGCCTCGCCGTCAGATTCGCAAATCCGGATTTTTTCGAGCGGCGCAGCAATATCAGAATCGGAGACACGGACTGTCAGGCCTACGGTAATCTCCAGCTGCTTGAAAACCCCTTCAAGGATGCAGTGGTAGTCCATCGTGCAGACTCGGTGAAAAAGCGGGAGGAAAACCGGTTGCGCTGGCTGCATACAGCCGCCAACGGCGGCGTGATTGTGTCACCCTTCATCTCCAAGGATGAGAAAGCCATCCGGCGCGAAGCGGAAGACCTCGGCGGCAGGATAATCTTCCTGACCAACGAGCCGCTGAAGGAACGCGAAAAACCGACGGCACACGACTTCTCCCTATGCAGCGAGGGCCGCTGTCTGCTTATCGCCCCGGCAGAGCCCCTCCCGTTCGGTCGCCAGACCTGTCTGAAACTGAATTCCCTCGCCGAACTAATTTCAAATTTTTGTTCAAGCAGCGAGCTTTAGCGAGAGCGAGCCGGCCGGCAGTCTGACGATACCAGCTTTAGTCCCGCAGTTTGACTATGCCGGTTCTCAGACGGAGACTCTGGCACTGGTCATTTTCTGCCGGGGAGTGGGAGATGCTCGGCGCCTGCCACGACGCCGAGATAGATGCAGAGGAGGAGGGTGCGGGTAAGATATGTGAGCCAGGTTGCGAATATGGCCCCTGTCCATTCGCCGGCGGCGTAAAGCAGGGCGGCAAACAGTACATAGAGGAGAATCCGTCCTGACTGATAGGGGAGGGGATAGTATTTTTTACCGAGAAAATAGCTGACGACCATCACAATAAAATAACTTGCCAGAGCCGCCCAGGCCGAACCCATGTACCCGTCGGGGATACCTATGGCCGGCACGAACCAGACGTTGAATCCGAACATGAGCGCGAAGCATAGCAGCGACAGATACATTCCCCAGTGCGTGCGGTCAGTAAGCTTGTACCAGAGAGAAAGGTTGAAGAACACTCCGAAGCAGAGATCTGCCGCCATCATCACGGGAACCACCTTCAGGCCGGGCCAGTAGGATGGGGAGACAAAGTATTTGAGCAAGGGAAGGAAATACATCACAGCCAGAAAGATGAAGAGTCCGAAAATGACGAAGTACTTCATGGCATCGCAGTATGCCTTGCTCCGGTCTTCCCCCTCCCCCCGCGCACGGGCAAAGATGAAGGGTTCGTAGGCATAGCGGAAAGCCTGCGTAAACATCACCATCACAATGGCTATCTTGATGTTGGCTCCATAGATACCCACCATAGAGCGGGCTGCCTGCTCCTCGCCGCGGAAAAGGTATGGGATGAGAATCTGACCCATGTTCTGGCTGAGGATTCCCGCCACTCCGAGCACAAGCAGAGGCCAGCTATAGACAAGCATGCGGCGCAGGAGGGGAGCGTCGAACTGCACGCGGCGGCCGGTCAGCTCCGGCATCAGACAGAGAAGCACCACCGCCGATGAGATGAGATTCGCCAGAAATATCCATCCGATTCCGAAACCGGCTCCTCCGAGCGGTTCATAGAACCAGGACACCAGTGCGGGCGCCGACTTCATCAAGGCCGGACATGCAAGGAGGAAGAAGAGATTCAGACTGATGTTGAGCCCTACATTAAGCAGCTTGATTCCGGCAAAGCGAAAAGCCCGGTTGCGATAACGAAGATATGCGAAGGGAATATTCGAGAAAGCGTCGATAGCCACCGTAATACCGAGAAGCCATACGAAAAGAGGATGGCCCGGCAACAGCAGCGCTCCCGACACCGGGCCGATCAACACGCTCACCAACACCATGAAAAGAAGCGATGTGAAACCCACCGATATCAGCGAGGTGGTATAGACGCGTTCCGGGTCCGGCTCCTTGTTGGCGTAACGGAAGAAACCCGTCTCCATGCCGTAATTGAGAATCACCAGAGCGACAGCCGTGAAGGAATACAGATAGCTCACTATTCCATACTCATCGGTCGGGAAAATCCAGACATACAACGGGACAAGACACCAGTTGAGAAATCTTCCTATGATAGAACTTAAGCCATAGACAGCCGTATCCTTGGCCAGAGATTTGATTCCAGACATATATTCAGCGGAGGAGAAGGGAAGTATTGGGTCAGTGTTATGAGCTAATCGGGACAAGAAGGAGAATGGAGAGGGGATAGCCGTCACTCGTCGAAAAGGGAGGACTGGAGAGGAGTGTGGCGGCGGTTCAGATGTTCGTAAGCCTTGTCGGTGACTTCGCGGCCGCGAGGTGTGCGCTTCAGGAAACCCTCCTTGATGAGGAAAGGCTCGTAGACTTCCTCTATGGTACCGGCATCCTCACCGATGGCCGTGCCGATGGTGGTAAGGCCTACCGGACCTCCCTTGAACTTGTCGATGAGCGTGAGGAGGATTCTGTTGTCGATCTCGTCGAGGCCGTAGCGGTCGATATTGAGGGCCTCGAGGGCATGACGGGCTATGGCAAGGTCAATGCTTCCGGAACCTTTCACCTGGGCGAAGTCTCTGACGCGACGCAGCAGCGCGTTGGCTATACGCGGTGTGCCTCGGCTTCGGAGCGCGATCTCAAGCGCCGCATCCTCGCTGATGCTGATGCGGAGAAGAGCCGAGGAACGCTTCACAATCCTTTGCAGAAGCTGGTGATCGTAGTATTCCAGGTGGCATTTGATACCGAAACGGGCGCGGAGCGGCGCCGTCAGGTTGCCCGAGCGGGTGGTGGCTCCAATAAGTGTGAAGGGGGAGAGGGTCAGCTGCACGCTTTTGGCGCCGGGACCTTTGTCAAGGAGGATATCGATGCGGTAATCCTCCATCGCGGAATAGAGATATTCCTCCACCACGGGATGAAGTCGGTGGATTTCATCGATGAACAGCACATCATTCGGCTCGAGACTCATCAGGATACCTGCAAGATCGCCTGGCTTGTCAAGCACCGGGCCGGAAGTGGTCTTGAAGCCCACACCCAGTTCGTTGGCTATGATGTTGGAAAGAGTGGTTTTGCCCAGGCCGGGAGGGCCATGCAGCAGCGTGTGGTCGAGCGACTCGCCACGCATCCTTGCAGCCTGCACGAAGACACGGAGATTGTCCACAATCTTGTCCTGGCCGGAAAAATCATCGAAACGGAGCGGACGCAACGCCCGTTCGATGTCGTTTTCCACGCCGTCGGGACGTCCGCCGCGTCCCCGTATGTCGATATCCTCTGCCATAAATACTTGCTTATCGACTGCAAATATAGCCATTTTTATCGAAAAACCGCTGTTTCCATGCCTCAAAATTGAGAATACCGGTGTGTGCGTGACAATGAAAAGCGGGAGATCGGACACATAGTCCTCACTCCCGCGACATCAAGGTTACGAAAAGGTGATGTAATATCAATAGTAACCTGAGAATTAGAGTCGACTTCAGATTCAGATATAATGTAGCCCGCCCGATGAAAAGAATGTCTCCGGATCCGGCAGGAATACAACTCCACACAATCTGTTCCCGCCGGATCCGGAGCCATTGTACGTATGGCTTTACATCCGCTTGCCGAATCAGCATGCGCTCACTACGGCAGGTATTGTATTTCAGTTAATTTCAAACAATCTCTGCGTTTATAACCTCACCGGTTAATTTTGGTTCACAAAATTAACCGTTTTAACATTTACCGCTCGTTAATAGCCTCGAAATAACAGTCTGCCACCACAAGCCACTCCTCGGGAGTTCCCTCGTCGGTATAGCCATGTTCCTCCGATGGCGTGCCGAGAGTCTCACCGGCCACCGAGGGGGTCAGAGTGACCACTACCGGGGGCACATCCACTCCGGGAGTATAATAATTCCGCACATTGAAACCTTCGGCATCTTCTTCCATAGCGTACAAGGCGCCCTTGTAAAGATAGAGACCGGTAACACGGACAGTACGAGGTTTCCCGCCGCACGGATCGTCAAGTTTAATTTCAGGAATATAATGGAAACCAGCTTCGGCAATGTTCCATATAATAGCACCTATTTCGCGCTGCCGCATATCATCGGCAAGCCGGGATTTGGCCTTTGCCACAAGGGCGGCCGCTTCATTTGTGTCTTTCATAGCCTTGTGTTATATTGTTATATATCATGCACAACAAACACAGCCGAAAAAAAGTTTTCTCAGGCTCACCTTCCGGAGAAAGGAGAACCGATCAAAAGAAGTACCGACGGATTGCGGTCAGTTTCCGGCAACCCGGACCTGCTCGCGCCAGAAGTCGGCAAGTTGTTTCCAGGGGAGAAGCGACGGCGCACCCTGTATAGGCGCGACGGTACGCCCGTTGAGCCTCACGGCGGCATAATGGCGTCCGGTGACGGAGCGGAGAATAAGAATCGCCAAATTGGCTCCGAGCGGAGTGATTTCCTGCAGTCTCCACTCGTCGGCAAGATTGTCCCAATTGAGAGGAAGGGCGAAACAACCCGGCAGCCTCATCAGCGAGAAAAGCGGGAGCAGGGTCTCGGCATGCCCGAACCAACCCTGTAGGGCCACCCCATCATAATCGGGAGAACAAGCCTTGTCGACACTCTCAATCAGGGCAAGCAACAAGGGAGCGGCCGCCGCGCCGGCCGAAGAGTTCAAAGGAGAAATATTATTGCGCAGATAGTGGAGGAGATTGGAAGCCAGCCAGCAGCCGCGGTACTCCTCGACAGTCATGAACGCAGTGGTAGGCGCGGGGAGTCCAGATGCGCGGTTAGCCTGAATCACACCGTATATCTGCATGGTGAGATGACGGAGACGGCGTTTGTTGTTGGTATAGTTGTCTCCGAGCAGCCGTTGGGCCGGCTCTATCGAGACATGTCTGTCGAGAAACTCGTCATATACCTTCTCCCATTCCCCGCCGCGCCTCCATGAGGCGTACGCGGTGTCGGTGTCGAAAAAATAGAGGAGGGGGGAGAACTGACGGCCCGAGGCAGCCGCAAACTCCAGAGAATCATTGAGAGACATCATCTCATGGTTGAACTGATACATTGTCATCATCGCACGGGGTACAAACGTCGACCTGGTGTCGATATTCGACAAGCCCTTTCCAAGAGCGGGAAAAAGGCCGGGCATCTGCCGGGCAAGCTCTTTTTCCTCTCTCACGCCTTCGGGTGACAACGCTCCCCAGTTCCCGTCAGAATGAGCCCTGACTTCTTTTATGTACTTATAGAAAGCCTTGGCCTCGCGGGTGATTTTCCCAGCTTTCGTCCGTTCGGCGAGAATTTTCTCGAGTTCGTCAACTTTCTTTGGGCCGGACAGATATCTCGCACCATGCCTTGCCACGTACGCAACGAAAACGGGTCGCAGGGAGTCGGGCCACTGCGGCACGGGGTCGCAGGCCGAGAAGTCGTAAGGCATCATGGAGCCGTCAAGATACGCGGGGAGCGTATCAGGCTTCGGAGTGTCCCACGGGAGCGTGATCGCTGCCTGGAGAGCAGTGGTTGCCAGAAGCGACAAAGCGAGGATAACCAACTTGAGTCTCATCTTTTTATACTGTCGGGATTATTGACATGGGCAATATGATTACGTCTCAGAAGCGGGAGCATCGGTAGATTGTCGTCGGGCTTTCGAGAACAAGCTTGCTGCAGTCAAGCTTAAGGATCCTGAACGTAACGTTACGCGACGGCATACGGAAAGTTTCGAGATATGAATTATAGTTGCCGGCGCCCTCGGGGAATTCCATCCCAATCTCATCGGCGCCTTTCGTGTATGAAATCAGCGCGTTTAACTGAGGTCCTCCGGCTGCAGACTCCTCGCGGAACTGCGCCATCTCAAGCTGAATGGCAAGGAAAAAATTCACCGGATGCGACACCTCTCCTGTAGCCACATCCTCCATGGTCTCGATGCGCCAGTTTCCGTCGATCTTGCCGTTGTTTGTGGCTCTGCGGCAGGAAAACATGGAAAGAACGGCTACCAATGAAGCCGCAAGCAGGGAGACCTGTATTATAATAAATATAACTTTTTTCATATAAGTATCATTTACTCAGGTATGTGAACCTGAATTATTTCTTTTTAGGAGCAAAAAGCCAACCTGTTTTCGAAATTCCGATCCGCGCGCCGTAACTGTTGCCGATGATCGTGCCGGCATCCATACCGAAAGAAAGCGAACCTTCCCAGCCTTTAAGTCTGGCAGGATGCCACTTCACCTCGGCAAGCAGACTGAAATTCTTCTCAACTTTTGGGGTAGGTGTTCCCCATGCGCCCCACGAACGGAGCAGCGAGGCCTTGATTCTATAATCGACCTGGCTGGTTGGCGAACCCTTGAATCCGAGATGATATGCAACCAGGCGGTTATGGTAGAAACGCATCACATGGTCCTTATTATATATAGGAGAGATAAAGAACGGATTTCCTATGCCCATTCCCCAGTTCTCCCAACCGCTGTAGATATAGTGGTTGAAATAGTTGTCGCGTGAGGAAATCTGCACATCGAGAGAAGGCACATGGTCCCAATAGACCGGGCCGGCCTGATCCTTTGAATAGAGCAGTTCTGCCACGATTTCCGACACGAAGCGGTTTTTGGGGAACCGTGCCTCCACCCCGTAAAGTCCGTCCTTCCAGGGATAATCGAAAAAGAGCATCGAGTGGTCTTCGAATACATGCTGCCAGTAGGCTCTCACCATCCAGCCGGAAGGGTCGTCCCAACGGAGCGCGAAACTCCAGTTGCCAAGCATGTTGCCCTCTACGTTGAGCTGCTCTCCCGGGTCAGTGTCCGGGCTGCCCCCCATCGGGATGAAAGCCTTGATCCATGCCTTGAGGTCCTTGGGATGGGGAGAGACGCGGGTGCGTCCGTCGGTATATGTAAAATAGCTTGTGCCTCCGAACTGGGTCTCCATATTAAGGCCGATCTCGCCGGTGAGTGGAAACTTTTCGGGATTACCGCCGCGCAGGTAGCCGCCGCGCGAGCAATAGAGAGTGTTCAGACTATACGGGGATCCGGGCGAGGGGTGCACCCAGTCCTCGATCCAGCAGGAATCGGTGAACATGCCGTAAGCGATATAACCCTTTACAGCAAACCAACCCTTGCAGCCCCAGAAATCGGCATAATCGAAAATACCGATACGCACCTGGGGAATAGGACGGGCATTACCGGAATAGACGAGGGCCCCCGACGAGAGATCGGAGTTCACTATCGGATCGGGAATCACCTTCTGTCCCACAAGGAGATTGAGACAGCGGTATTTCACCTCGCCGTAGATCTGATGGGGCATGAACACCGACGTATTTCTGAGCGCGACGGCAAGGTCCACGCCTGCACCCCACGAGAACCGCTTGTTGCTGTCGATGTCGTGAAAGGCTCCGAGACGGAGCCAGCCGCTGTTGGGTTTAACCGAGGCGAGGCCGTGCATGTCGGAGGCGAACCAGAAAGGATTATGGTCGCCGCCGCCGGCGTTCATCACCAGCTCGCCATGGTAACGGATAGAATCGTTCCATTCGGCACGGGCAGCCGGAACCGATGTCAGGAACATGGCCACGGCAATGAGTAAGGCATTGCGAAATGAATGTTTCATCATAATTGAGTTTTTTGTTTGATCCGGCACAACGCTGCGGGGGAACCGTAATCGGATTGTTCAGACAAGAAATCCACCCTGCAAAACAGAAAAAAAGGCCAAATCAGCAAGCAAAGTTAGCGAAATAATGGGAAAATAACGAAAAATAAGCAAAAAAATGTGAATTTTTTGGTCAGATAAAAAAGAATTACTATTTTTGCAATCGCAAAATGCGCGGAATCTCCATCGAGACCGGCATTTCAGCCGTGGCCCATTCGTCTATCGGTTAG
>DERZ01000051.1:42324-42739 GCA_002361155.1 Porphyromonadaceae bacterium UBA3327
AGTTCGACTCTGCTATGGGCTACTATTTTTCATAACAGACAAAAAGAAATTTTTAGAAATGGCAAATCATAAATCGTCATTAAAAAGAATTCGCCAGTCGGAAAGCCGCAAGCTGGAGAACCGCTACTGGGCAAAAACAGCGCGTAATGCCGTACGTCGTATCCGTAAAATGACCGACAAGGCAGAAGCACAGGCAGCCTACAACAAGACAAGCGCCCTCCTGCAGCGTCTGGGCCGCAAGAACATCATCTCCAAGAACAAGGCGGCAAACCTCTGCAGCAGTCTCGCACAGCACATCAACAAAATTTAAAATAGTAATAATCCCTCGCATGGCGCCCGGAAAAGGAGTTCGCTCCGGTTCGCGGAGGCGACAGCGATCAGGATTTGTGTCGGTCCATTCGTCTATCGGTTAGGA
>DERZ01000040.1:0-663 GCA_002361155.1 Porphyromonadaceae bacterium UBA3327
CAAAAAGACCCCTAAAAAGCAATAACCGCCGTCCGGCAGGGCATTGATGGCCCTTGCTGCCGGACGGCGGTATACATTATTTACTTGTTTATGCTGACTTCCGCATGGAATAAGAATTCCGTACGGATAGCGGTGGTGTTATTTCACCAGGAAGTGATCGCCTGCCTCCTTAACTATATTCTCATAGTAGCGTTTGTCGTTATAGCCGGGGAATTCAGGATATACCGGCATGTCGTATTCACTCTTGATGAAGTTGCCGTTCTCATCGGTTTTCTTCCTGTTGCCGTCCATGAATTTGACAAAGAGGTATCCCGCAAGATTTCGATACGCCTCCGTAGCGGCGGCGGCCACCTCGGCACCTTCGGCGTTGACAGCGGCGCGGTAAGCGTCCATTTCACCAGCCTCCACCGATTTCACGAGTTTCTTCTCGGCCTCGGGGCGCGAACCGATGAATCCGTTTTCAAGGGAGTTCTGCACTTTGCGTATGTCGGGAATCATCAGATCGTAACGGTTGTAGGCCTGATTAGCCACAATGTTGTTGACCCAGAAGTTGGATTCGAGAGAGAGGGTGTTGATGTCTCCCTTGGCGAGTTCGGCGGGGACTTCCGTCATGCCGACATAGAAGGGCATATAGACAGTGGTGTTGGCGTCGTCGGTGCCGAA
>DERZ01000040.1:906-9399 GCA_002361155.1 Porphyromonadaceae bacterium UBA3327
GTGTTGGCGTCGTCGGTGCCGAACCAGAACACACCGCCTACGGGATCGGGCAACCAGTCGCGGCTCTGGCTGACGAAGCTCCAGCCCGTCTGCTGGGTGGCGATGGCGCGCTCCATGCAGTATTTTTTGCCGTCGACCTCATATTCCATCGGACGCCAGCGGTAAGGCACGTGGAAAGGACCGGCGCCCACATCCTGCGTCATATCGTAAGGAGTACCCTGGAACAGGTCGCGCATCGAGTCCTGCATCTCGGCAAGCGAAACTTTCCTGTCGGGAATAATGTACAAGGGCATCGGCACGTCGCTGTCGGCGTTGACCCACGCAAAGTATTTGTCGGCATCTTTGTTGAAGCGGCGGAAATAGCTCCATACGCGGCCGTCGCAGCCGCGACGCGTTCCGGCGTCATGTTCGCCGTAAGCATCGGCAAAGCTGAATTCCTCATCCTTACCGTTGAAATAACCGCGCTTGCGGGCGAAGGAGATAACATCCTTTGAGTGCCGCACGTTCTTTTTGTCCTTGAAATCCACCTGACGGATACGGGGCTCGTTGGCATGGCCGCAGATGGCGTTGTCCGGAATTCTGACAGCTACCCACACAGCTCCCTTCTCGGCACCTTTGCCGATCATTTCCATCACCCACACCTCGTTCTTATCGGCGATGGTGAAGGACTCGCCACCGGAAGCATATCCGTATTTGTCGACAAGGTCTGTCATTATATCGAGAGCTTCACGGGCCGTACGGGCGCGTTCGAGCGCCACATAGATAAGACTGCCGTAATCCATCACGGAGTTTCCGGTGGTGTCCGCAAGTTCGTGGCGTCCGCCCCATGTGGACTCGCCGATGGCCACCTGGTGCTCGTTCATATTGCCTACCACATTATAGGTGCGTTCCACCTGCGGAATGGAACCGAGGGGCTTGTTGGTGTCCCATTCGCGGATTTCGCGCATGGCACCTTTGGGATGGACGGCAGCAGGCGAATGATGCAGATATCCGTAAAGATTGTGGGAGTCGGCCGAGTAGGTCATCATTACGGACCCGTCGGTGGTTGCGCCTTTGCCTGCGATAAGGTTGGTGCATGCACTTGCGTCCGGGGTGCTTGCGAGGAACGCGGCCATGACCGCCGCCGCTCCGATAACTTGTCTTTTCATTGATGGTATCACGATGTTGGTTTAATTTCAGTCTTCGTTGAGTGTTTGAATCCGTAAAAATAAGCAAAAAAAACGAAGCTGCAAAATACTGCCCCGCAAACAGCCGGAAAATACAATTGAATATCATCAAAAAGAGCTGACAGAATTAAGAGCGTGTATAGTCCCTAAAGATTTGCCCGGACCGTTTTACTTCCGGCTGTTGATTATGTCGACGAAGGATCTGGGAAGCCGCACGTTGTACAGGTCAACGGCTTCGGCAAAGAGCGGAGCTATCTCCTCATCCCGGAATCCCGCTATGCCGCATCCGATGCGCGTTACATAGAAAGTGGTCTGATCCCATTCGCGGGCAAGCCTGATGAAGTCATCGACGTATGGCTTTATCGTCTCTACTCCCCCTTGCATGGTGGGGATAGCATACGACTGTCCCTGCATGCCGACGCCCTGCCCCATCACGGCTCCGAAACGCTCGTAAGCGACACGCGCAGCCCCGCCGGCATGCATACCGGCAAGATTGCTGCCGAACACAAATACCTCATCTTCATCCAACGAAGTTATATTCTCAGGTGTATATTCCATATTCATATAATTTAAAACTTTTCCCACCGACAATTTAAAAACTATGGTTAATGAAAGAGACTTGAAGTCACTTTTTACGGGCGTTTTCGAGGCGGCGGGCGTTCTCTTCGCGTTTATGGTCCTCTATTTTCTCTTTGGCGTTGTTGTAGACCACTATGCCTATGATTACAAACAATGCGAGCACAGCCGCGACGATCACCATCGCCTTTACGGCGATTTTCAACAAGGCGAAGAGTACGCAAAGCAGTATTCCCACCGCCATGATTCCAAGCAGCCAGACGAGAATCTTGGTTCCCGGCTTGAGGCCGTCATAAAGATTTGTGTGATTTTCATTCATATTACGATGTATTTGTCATTACTATGTAGATCCGGATTTATCGGGTATACAGGAAGCGCTTGATGGAGCGTTTCGGAGTTTTCTCGAACTCGCTGGGCATCAGCAGGATCTTCGATACTTGCTCGTAAGGGGCCACTATCTTGTTGAGTTCCTTACGGATATTCTCCATGGAGGAGTCGAGGTCGGAAACGGGTACGTCGAAACGGTCCAGAGCATCATAGTCAGGATAGACGAGAGCCACAATCTGTCCGTCTCGGTCCACTATCAGACTTTCCGCCACGAAAGGCATGTTGTTGAGTTTAGCCTCGATTTCCTCAGGATATATATTCTGACCCGACGCTGTCAGAATCATGGTCTTGGACCGGCCGCGCAGGAACAAGGTGCCGTCAGGATTTCTTGTGCCCATATCGCCGGTATGCAGCCAGCCATCCTCATCAAGCACTGCTGCGGTGGCTTCCGGATTCTTATAATATCCTTTCATCACGTTCGTGCCGCGCACACATATCTCTCCAGGGATATTCTCCGGATCCTGCGAGTCTATGCGGCTCTCCATATTGGGGAGCGTCCGACCCGAAGATCCAGGTATGAAGTCGCGCCAGGGCGTGTAGGAAATCAGCGGCCCGCACTCCGTCATGCCGTAACCGACAGTGAACGGGAACCTGATTCTGGCAAGAAAATCCTCCACCTCATGATTAAGGGGAGCACCACCCACAATCACCTCCTCGAACTCGCCGCCAAAAGCGTCGATCAGCTTTTTCCGGATTTTGGAATAGATGAACGAGTCAAGGAAAGGCACCGCGAGAGTCCACCGCATCGTGCCCTTTGAAATCATCGGAAGAATCTGGTTCTTATAGATTTTCTCAAGGATAAGTGGCACACATATCACGAGGTTGGGCCTGACATCGGCAAGAGCTTTAAGAATCACTCTCGGGGCAGGCGTCTTGCCGAGCAACGTGACATGCGAACCGACGGCGAGCGGGGTCAGCATGTCGAACGCACAGCCGTATGCATGGGCGAGGGGAAGGAACGCCAGGGCGCGCGAATTGCGGTAATGCAACTCGGTCTCCATCCCGAAGCAGACATTCCCGGCAAGATTTTCGCCGGTGAGCATCACGCCTTTGGAGAATCCGGTGGTACCGGAAGTGTAGTTTATCTCGGCGATGGCGTCGTTGGAGACATCCGGATACCTGATATCCTCGGATGTATAGCCTTTGGGATAGATTCTGCGGAAGCGGCGGGTGAGCTGACGCAGATGATGGCAGAGTCTATCGCCATCCCTCTCCAGAAGCAGATGGAAATCGTCGATACTCAGCGCGCCGCGCAGATTAAGCAGCGCATCCGGCTCCATCGGCTCCCATACCGCCTTGGAGACAAAGAATATTTTCGCTTCGGAATGATTCACTATATGGGTCACATCGACGGGATTGAATTCCGACAGAATCGGCACGATTACCGCACCGTAAGTGACAGTGGCCATATAGATGAGCACCCAGTTCACCGAGTCCTTGCCGCACAAGGCCACCTTATCCCCTTTCGACAAGCCTATCGAGTCGAAATACAAGTGGATTTTGGCAATGGCCGTGGCCATGTCGGCGTATGTCATGGTCTTCTGCGTGACATAGTCGGTCAATGCCGGCAACTCCCAGTTCTCTATGAAGCTTTTCTCATAGATTTTTACGAAATTATCTATCTTGACAGCGGTTTTCTTCATCGGGGGGCAAGATTTCTTGCCGATACCGCGCCGGCTGCGACGCAGTATCGGCATCGTTGTTATTCAGCCTCCAGGGCTATGCGGTATATTTCCCGGCAGTCATCCATCGAAAGGGGAACATAGTTGCCGAGAGTATCTCCGACGTTTCTGTGGAGTGACGCCACCATCTTCTCTATGTCGGGTTCGGAGCCTACGAGAGTACGGAGATTGGTTGTGAGACCGAGGTCATGATAGAAATTCTTGAGATTCGATATACCCTCGTCGATAATTTCGTCGGTATCCTTTCCGGCTGGATCCACCGACATCACATTGATGGCGAAGCGCCAGAGTTTGTCGGGATTGCGACGCGCGCAGAATTCCATCCAGGCCGGCACGATCACTGCGAGACCTGCCCCGTGCGCCACATCATAGAATGCGGAGATTTCATGTTCGAGACGGTGCGAAGCCCAGTCCTCCACCTTGCCGACACCGCAGAGTCCGTTGTGGGCGAGCGTTCCGGCCCACATCACATCGGCGCGCGCCGCATAGTTGTCGGAATCGAGTCGCAGTGTCAACGCCTGGTCCATTACATCCCTGAGAATGGCCTCCGAATATGCGTCGACAAGCTGGGTGTCGGGAGTATTGGAGAAATATCTCTCATAGATATGCGCCATCATGTCGACCACGCCGAAAGCAGTCTGGTCGAAAGGGAGCGACATGGTCAGCTCCGGGTTCATTATGGCGAAGGCGGGACGGAGCATTCCGGGATACCTGACCGAAATTTTCTGATGAGTCTCCTCATTGGTTATCACCGAGTTTCCGCTTCCTTCACTACCGGCGGCAGGGATTGTCAGCACCACGCCGATCGGAAGGGCCGCATGCGGCTTGGCCTTCCCTACATAGAAATCCCAGAAATCTCCGGGGTAGATGGTGCCGAGAGCCATACCCTTGGCCGCATCGATGGGACTTCCGCCTCCTACGGCAAGGAAGAAGTCTATTTTCTCGCGGCGGGCCACCTCGATTCCCTCATACACGCTTGCCGCGGTAGGATTGGGCTTGATTCCTCCGAATTTCACATATTGGATGCCGGCTCCTGTCAGAGAATCCGTTATCTCATTGAGGAGACCGTTGCGTTCGATACGGTCGCTGCCATAGACTATCATCACTCTGGAGGCACCGCGACGCGCCAGGGCGCTGCCGGCCTCTTTCTGCGTGCCACGTCCGAAGATGAACTCGGTAGGTGTGCAGAACGTAAAATTTTCCATTGTCTTTAAATTATCGGGGTTGCGCCTTGGCGCTGAATTATTCTATCGGTTACAAATATAAAACAAATCCGGGACATCTTTTACAATGTCCCGGAAAAATTTTCTGCCATGAAATGGGAATCACTCGAATTCGGAAGCGATTTTAGCGGCGATCTCCGCCATCCTGGCCGGATCAGGATTCTCGATCTTGTTGCGGAAATCCATATCCCCCTCGCTGTCGATCGGCGCGAGATGGATGTGAGCATGCGGCACTTCGAGACCAAGTACAGCCATGGCCACTTTCCGGCATGGAATAGCCTTGCGGATGGCCTTTGCCACTCTCTTGGCGAAAAGAGCCATCGCGGCGAGCTCTCCGTCCTCGATATCAAAGATGTAATCGGTTTCCTTCTTGGGCACCACAAGTGTGTGTCCCCAGTTCACGGGATTGATGTCGAGGAAAGCATAGAAATCGTCACTCTCGGCCACCTTATAAGAAGGGATCTCTCCCGCTATAATTTTCGAGAAGATTGTCATGGCGGCTCAGATTTCTATTTTCATTATTTCGAAATTCATCAGACCTGCCGGAGCCTTGACCTGAACGATGTCACCTACGGCATGACCCATAAGGGCCATGGCGATCGGAGTGTTGGAGGCGATCTTCATCTCCTTCAGATTCGCCTCACTCTCACTTACGATAGTGTATGTCATGGTCATACCGTTGGCGGTGTTGCGGATGGTGACCTTATTGAGGAGCTGCACCTCGTCGGTGTTGAGCTTGCTGTCATCAATAATACGGGCCGAGGCTATGAGTTCCTTTAGCTTTGCGATTTTCATCTCGAGCATACCCTGGGCCTCCTTTGCCGCGTCATACTCGGCATTCTCCGAAAGGTCCCCCTTGTCGCGGGCCTCCGCTATTGCCTGTTTTATCATGGGGCGCTGCGCCTCGAGAGCCGCGAGCTCCTCCATCTTCTTGTTGTAACCCTCCTGGGTAATGTAATTAGCCATTTATGTGTATTTAAGGTTTCTTTACAGAATATTAAAAGTTAGCGACCCGACGCCTGGCGCCGGCCCGCTGAGTGAGTTGGGCCATTTCGGGAGACACGCTCCCCCGAATGACTGCCGCAAAGTTAGACAATTATTTCCAATTGCCCAAATTTATGCTTGTTTGTTAACAAATTTTACAATAGGGAATATTCTTTTTTCCATTTTTCATAAATTTTTCTTACCTTTGGAACTTGAAACGGCCGGACCGTCAGGGGCGGCTTGTAATACATAATACAAGAGCAGAACAACAATCTGACAGACATGACAATCAACGAAACTCAAGACGAGATAACAGCGGAATTCGAGGGGCTGACCGACTGGATGGACCGCTATGCCTACATTATCGAGCTGGGGAACACGCTCGATAAGTATCCTGAGAGCGACAAGACACCGGCGAACCTGATAGAAGGATGCCAGAGCCGGGTCTGGATCGACGCCCGACAGGAGCGAGACGGCAGGATTACTTTCCAGGCGGACTCGGACGCCATGATAGTGAAGGGGATAGTCGCCCTTCTGATGCGCGTGCTGAACCACCGCACTCCCGACGAGATTCTCGATGCGGACCTCTACTTCATCAACAACATAGGTCTTCAGGAACACCTCTCCCCCACGCGATCAAACGGCCTGGTGGCGATGGTCCGCCAGATCCGCGACTATGCCAGAGCATTCAAGATGCTTGACAGCGACAAAAAAATCTAATCCTTAAATCTATAAATTATATGTTCAAAAACCATCCTAAAGGACTGATACCCGCCGCCCTCTCAAACATGGGCGAACGGTTCGGCTACTACATCATGAACGCGGTGCTCGTGCTCTTCCTGTGTTCGAAATTCGGACTTGCCGAAGAGACCAGCGCCCTTATTTATTCCTTCTTCTACGCGGGAATCTACGTATTGAGCCTTGTGGGCGGTATCATCGCCGACAAGACACAGAACTACAAGTCGACCATCATCTGGGGTCTGATAGTGATGACATTGGGATATGTGGTCCTCTCCATTCCTATCTTCGCCACTGCAGGCAACCAGACGTGGCTGCTGACGCTGACGTGCGGAGCGCTCTTTTTCATCGCATTCGGAAACGGTCTGTTCAAGGGTAACCTCCAGGCTATTGTCGGCCAGCTTTACGACAATCCCCGCTATGCGGCGCAGCGCGATGCCGGATTCCAGATCTTCTACGTGTTCATCAATATCGGCGGCGTAGTGGCCCCGTTTGTGGCCCCGATGCTCCGCAGCTGGTGGCTGGGAGAGAACGGCTTCATGTACAACGCCTCCCTTCCGGCACTCTGCCACGAGTACCTGAGCGTCACCGACAGCATGGACACCCAGAATCTCAACAACCTCTACGCCCTCATCACCGCGGTGGGAGGCAACGCGGCAGGCAATATCTCCGAGTTCTGCACCACCTACCTCAACGTGTTCAACACCGGTATCCACTACTCGTTCTTCGCTTCCGTAGCGGCCATGCTCATCTCGCTGACCATCTTTATATGCACCAAGAACGGTCTTCCTTCTCCCGGAAAGAAAGCCAAGGAGGAGAGCGTCAGCTACACCGCCGAAGAAAAAGCCCGCATGGCAGGCGAGATCAAACAGCGCATGTATGCCTTGTTCGCCGTGCTCGGAATAGCTATCTTCTTCTGGTTCTCGTTCCATCAGAACGGAACATCACTCTCGCTGTTCGCACGCGACTTCGTCAAGACCGACTCTATCCAGCCCGAGATATGGCAGGCACTCAACCCCTTCTATGTGATCATCCTCACTCCGGTCGTGATGTGGTTCTTCGGACGCCTTTCCCGCCGAGGCAAAGAGATATCCACTCCCCGCAAGATCGCCATCGGTATGGGGCTGGCAGGTATAGCCTACGTGTTCCTCGCCGTCTTCAGCGCAATCAAGGGTTATCCTTCGGCCGACGCCTTCAAGGCTCTTCCCGCCGACGAGGCAGCGGCACTCAAGACTGGTCCGTGGGTTCTCTTCGTGCTCTACTTCTTCCTTACAGTGGCCGAACTCTTCATCTCTCCGCTCGGACTGTCGTTCGTATCCAAAGTGGCTCCGAAGCATCTTCAGGGTCTCTGCCAGGGTCTCTGGCTGGGCGCTACGGCTGTGGGCAACCTTCTGCTCTGGATCGGTCCGCTTATCTACAACGCATGTCCGATATGGGTGGCCTGGACAGTGTTCCTCTCCGTCTGCATCGTATCGATGGGTATCATGTTCGGCATGGTGAAGTGGCTCGAGCGTGTCACCAAATAATGTTGAGGGATGCTTCCCAAAGATCCATATATGCTTCTGAGCGTGGTAAATACCAAGCTTCGCGACGAGTACTCCTCTCTGCATGATCTGTGCGCCTCGCTCGGCGAGGATGAGGAGACACTCTCCTCGCGCCTGACGGCCGCAGGATTCACCTACGATCCGAAGCAGAACCAGTTCAAATAAGACTGTAATAAGACAGCAAAATGAAAAT
>DERZ01000040.1:9772-26966 GCA_002361155.1 Porphyromonadaceae bacterium UBA3327
ATTTTCATTTTGCTGTCTTATTACTTTGAGCCAGTTAGTGTATCGGCGGTTATTTCACGCTCCACTCCACGCCGTTTTTGGTGTCCTTGACCGAGAACCCGAGTGCGGCGAGTTTGTCCCGAATCAGGTCGGAAGTGGTCCAGTCCTTCGCCTGCTTGGCGTTGGCCCTGATTTCCATCAGGAGGTCCACCGCTCCTTTGTATGCCTCCGAGTCGGATGATGATCCGACGCTTTCAAGACGGATACCGAGAATCTCTCCGAGCATAACATCGAAAAGTTCCTTGAGACGCGCAATGTCGCCGGCATCAAGCCGCACAAGACCGTCGGCCGCGGAATTGATTATCTTCACCGCTTCAAACAGGACAGAGATCACATTCGGAGTGTTCAGGTCGTCATCAAGGGCCTCATAACATTTAGCCATCAGATCGGGAACCATCTCCGTGGATTTCTCCGCAGGATTCAACGCCTGAAGGCGCATATATGCGTCCTGAAGGCGCCCCAGAGCCTTTTCGGCAGCCTGAAGGGCCTCGCTGGAGAAATTCACCACACTGCGGTAATGGGCCTGAAGGATGAAATATCGGATCACCATCGGAGAGAAAGCCTGGGTCAGGAGGGGATGGTCTCCGGTGAAGAACTGCTCAAGGGTTATGAAGTTGCCATACGATTTGCCCATCTTCTTGCCATCGATGGTAATCATATTGTTGTGCATCCAGCATTTCACGGCCTCATGCCCCTGGGCCGCCACGCTCTGCGCTATCTCGCATTCATGGTGGGGGAACATGAGGTCCATGCCGCCGCCATGGATATCGAATGTATCGCCGAGATATTTCCTGCCCATGGTGGAGCATTCGAGATGCCATCCGGGAAAACCCTCGCTCCAGGGACTCGGCCAATGCATTATATGCTCCGGAGCTGCCTTTTTCCACAAGGCGAAATCTAATGGATTCCGTTTCTCTTCCTGCCCGTCGAGAGCGCGGGTGGTGCTGAGCAGATCGTCGATGTTGCGTCCTGACAGTTTGCCGTAATGATGGTCGGCATTGTATCTGGAGACATCGAAGTAGACCGAGCCGCAACTCTCGTAGGCATATCCGGATTCAAGTATCTTCTTTACATACTCTATCTGTTCTATGATATGTCCCGAGGCATGGGGTTCGATCGACGGGGGGAGGACATTGAGCGCCTCCATGTCCCGGTGATAGCGGATGAGATAATGCTGCACCACTTCCATCGGCTCGAGCATCTCGAGCCGCGCCTTCTTGGCGATCTTGTCCTCACCCTCGTCGGCATCATGCTCGAGATGGCCCACATCTGTGATGTTGCGGACATAACGCACCTTGTATCCGAGATGACGCAGATAGCGGAAAAGGATGTCGAAGGTTATCGCCGGGCGCGCATGGCCCAGATGGGCGTCGCCATAGACGGTCGGCCCGCACACGTACATGCCTACGTGTCCCTCCTGAATCGGATGGAACGGACGGCATGAGCGCGTCAGAGTGTTGTACAGCGAAAGATTATTCTCCTTGACCATGTCAGTTGCTGCCTATTTTCCCGGCGCGGGGAGCGATTTCGCCAAACTGAGCCTCGTACTTCTTGATGTTGTCTGTAAGGGCGAAGAGAAGTTTCTTGGCGTTCTCGGGGCTCATGATCATGCGGCTCACCACCGGAGCCTGGGGCATACCGGGAGCTGCAAAGATGAAGTCAATGAGGAACTCGCTCGGAGTGTGTCCGATCATCGCGAGGTTGGTATATTTTCCGTCGGCCATTTCGGGACGGAGCTGGATCTGAAGCTGATTCTGGTTTTTCTCGTTTTCCATTATTTTGATAATTTATTTTATTTTACAATTTCACTCCCGCAAAAAGCGGGACAAGCCCGGAATTTCCGTTTTTATATCGCGAAGTTAGCCAAATTTAATTACATAAGCAAATCAGGCCCGGAAATTCCCTCGTAATCGGCACCCCCGATGGCATCGGGATTCAGAATACGTCCGTCGGCCATCCTCACCGTCCGGTCGGCAATGGAGGTCATTGAGGAGTCATGAGTCACGATCACGAAAGTCTGACCGAGCTTTTCCCGCAGTCCGGCTATGGTACTGCGGATTTCATCGCGGTTGCGTGAATCGAGACTTCCTGTGGGTTCGTCGGCGAAAATCACTCTCGGGCTGTTGACAAGAGCCCTGGCGATCGCCGCCCTCTGCCTCTCGCCGCCCGACATCTGCGCAGGTTTGTGCCTGAGCCTGTCGCCGAGCCCGAGCAGTCCGAGCAGTTCGGCAGCCCGCTTCTGCGCTCCTTTTCCGGACTCTCCCGCTATCATGGCGGGAAGAGCCACATTCTCCTGGGCGGTGAATTCCGGCAGCAACTGATGGAACTGAAAAATGAAGCCGATGTTGCGGTTGCGGAATGCGGAGAGACGACGGTCGTTAAACCGCGCGATATCCTCCCCGTCGTAAAAAACGGATCCCGAGTCGGGACGGTCGAGCGTTCCCGCTATCTGGAGCAAGGTGGTCTTTCCGGCGCCGCTCGGCCCCACAATGGTGATAATCTCATTATTACCTATCGAAAGCGATACGTTGTCAAGGACCCGGAGATTACCGTAAGACTTGTTGATACCTTTAAGTTCAATCATCCTTTAAAGTTCAATGCATGATTTCATTTTTCAGCGCAGGCAATACGCATCACTACGAAATTGGCAAGGCATATTCCGAACGTGGCCGGGACTGCGGCCGTGGTGCCGAACGAACTTCTTTTGTTTCGCTCGTCAAGCCGGATAACCGACGCCGAATGTGGCGGTTCACTGCTTGCCACCACCGGGAGGGGATATGTCATGCCGGCTTTACGGAGCCGTTGCCGGACCGCTCGGGCAAGACCGTCGTCGCGAGTCTCGGAAATGTCGAGGTAGCGCACCCGTGTAGGGTCGGTTCTTCCTCCTGCCCCCATCGAGGATATCACCCCAATGCCACAGCACAGACAATGGATCAGGAGAGCCACTTTGGGCGCTACGGTGTCGATGGCGTCGATTACAAAGTCTGAGTCGGCCGGAATCAGTTCCGCCACATTCTCCGGCGTGACGAACTGCCGCACGGAATGAACCTCGATCCCTGGATTTATGGCCCTGAACCGGTCGGCGAAAAGCTCGACTTTGGGACAGCCAACATCCTGCGCGGTGGCAATCAGCTGCCTGTTGATGTTGGACTCCGCCACGCAGTCCGCATCGATCACCGTGATGCGCCCCACGCCGGAACGGACGAGGATCTCGGCCGCATAACCGCCCACTCCCCCCACGCCAACCACAGTGACATGCGCGGCGCCGAGACGCGCCACAGCCTCCTCCCCCAGGAGTGTGGCGGTGCGGCTCTGCCATTCGGGAATCAATATCCCGGCTGGCGGAGCCAGCTCCCTTTGAATCCGGTCTCGGCGATCGCCGCCTCTACTCTGGCAGCAGTCCCGGCATTCTCCGGAAGTCCGTCAACTTCAAGCACCTTGTCGGCCGATTCGAGATCGAGACTCCACCGCGCATCGGGAAACTTTTCCTGAAGACCGTTGATAATGGCGGCCTTGCAGCCTCCGCATTTCGCGTTTGTCGAAAATTTCATAGCAATCTGTTTTCAGTTTCTTGTCCTGTTATTTTTTTCATATTCTCAAGGAGTTGCCCACCACACATACCGAAGAGAGCGCCATAGCGGCCGAGGCTATCATGGGGGTCAGCATGATTCCGAACGGGAAGAGCACTCCGGCCGCTATCGGAATCCCTATTATATTATATATAAACGCCCAAAAGAGGTTTTCTCGTATAATCCTTACGGTTCTCGACGAAAGACCCATCGCCTCAGGCAACATCGAGAGGCGGCCGCCGACGAGTGTGAGCTGAGCCACATCTATGGCAATGTCGGATCCTGTGCCCATAGCCACGGAGACATCGGCCTCGGCAAGGGCCTCGGCATCGTTGATTCCGTCACCGGCCATGGCCACAACGCGCCCCCTGGAACGGAGTTCCAGCACCACCTCAAGCTTACCGGAAGGCATCATTTCGGCATAAACCTCAGATATGCCAGCCCTGGCAGCCATGTTCCCGGCGGCGCTCCGCTTGTCGCCGGTTATCATGGCAACCTCTATACCTTTGTCCTTCATAGACCGGATTGCCTCGGCAACACCGGGCTGGATTCTGTCCTCCACGCAAAACAGAGCCACAGGGCTTCCGTCGCACGAAGCAGCCACCACTCCCAGTCCGTTGTCCTGCCATTCCGCAGCCTTTGAGACGAACTCCCCATCTGCCTTCGCGATATCCGCACTGCCGATGAACCAGGATTTACCATCTGCCTCAAACTTCATTCCCTTGCCGGGAATGTAATCGGTATGCCCGGGCCGGACAGGCACGATTCCCTCCTGCCTGAAATATAGAGACAGCGCTTCGGCAAGTGGATGGGTAGAGTCGATTTCGGCTCCATACAGGAGCGCGCAGAGCCTCTCCCTCCCCTCTCCTTCCCCGTAACCAGGCGCGAAGAAAGTGTCGGTGACCCTGGGATGACCTTCGGTGACGGTGCCTGTCTTGTCTAGCAGAAGAGTGTTGACTTTCGACAGCAGTTCGAGGGCCGTGGCATCCTTGACAAGAATACCCTTTCGGGCTCCTTTGCCTATACCTACCATTATGGCGGTCGGAGTGGCAAGTCCGAGCGCGCAAGGACAGGCAATCACCAGCACCGATACCGAGGCCACCAACGCCTGCGGTAAATATTCGGATCCGAATGCGGACCACACGACGAATGTCAATATGGCCAATGCAATCACCGTAGGCACGAAGACGGCACTTATGCGGTCCACGAGCTTCTGTACCGGAGCCTTGGAACCCTGTGCCTCTCTCACCGAACGGATTATGCGCGACAATTCCGTATCAGCCCCTACTTTATCTGCCCTTATCGTTACGGAGCCGAGTCCGTTGACAGTTCCCGACGACACCTTGTCTCCCTTCTGCTTCTCCACCTTGGCGGGTTCGCCGGTGAGCATGCTCTCGTCGACAGAGGTCACTCCCTCCTCCACGCGGCCATCCACCGGTATCCGCTCGCCGGGACGCACACGGAGGAGGTCACCCGGCACAATGTGCGATATCTTCACCGTCTCTATCTTTCCGTCCCTTCCGATGCGCAATGCCTCGGAAGGCTGCATGCCCATCAGAGCACGCAAGGCAGCGCCAGTGTTGCGACGACTCCTCCCCTCCATGAGTTTGCCGGTAAGCACAAAGGCTATGATCATGGCGGCACCCTCGTAATACAGATCCGCCCGGACTCCCCGACCTTCGAGAAATTCCGGCCACAGAGTGTTGAAGAAAGAGAAAAGGAAGCTGACAGCCGTCGACAGGGCCACAAGGGTATCCATCGTGGGACGGCCTTTAATAAGGGAACGGAAACCTCTGACGTAGAATCCGCGGCCACAGACCGTCATCACAATCAGCGTAGCGGCCATATACCACCATGCCTCTCCCGGGAAATGAATGTGGGTCATGCACAGCACTGCTACGGGAAGCGTCAGCACCCATGCGATAATCACCTTCATCTTCAGAGAGCGGTACGCTACCGCTTCCTGACGCTCCTTCTCCTCGACAGCCTCTGCTTCATCACCGGCAACGATCATGTCATAACCTGCCTTGCGCACCGCCTCCGCAATCATTGCTGGCGACATCACGCCGGAATCCCATTCCACGGTCACGGATGAGGTGGCGAAATTCACTTCCGCCGCCCTCACGCCAGTCAGTTCGCCGACAGTTTTCTGAACCGTCCCCGCACACACCGCACACATCATCCCGGTGACGGGAAATGTAGCTTTCTCTATCATAAGTTTCTTATTTTCCATTCAGCGGGATAAAGATTGTTGGCTCTCGTACCCAGATTTTTCACAAAGCCGAGCGGATATCCCTTGTAAGTTATAACAACGAAGCCTCGCGGAGTTTCGGGCGGAAGCACCATAGACTCATGACGCAGATAACTTAGCGCCGCGGCTTCGCCGACTTCCGCCTCCGGATACCTGTTGCGTGGGAAATCATACGCAAGCGCCCATTCGGAGCGGGGAATCTCGATTCCCTCTTTTTTACCGTCCCGCTTCGGGCGCAGTGTTTCGGTACGCGGGATTCCGTCCATCAACGGCCTCAGGGAAGCTTTCAGTCGGGATACTGCCTGGATTTTCCCTGCCGGAGCAGCGCCCGGTTTGCGCATTACGGCCGCAAACAGCCCTTCCCCTCTTGTAACATGGGGCATGAACCTGAGTGCCGGATATGGGCCTGATGCCTGCGGCGATATTCCCCACTCCGGAGGCAACTTGAGATCCACCGCCTCAAGGCCGAGATTCTCCATGGCAAACCGTAGATTCCCCTCGTTCTCCCTGGTATTGAAAGTGCATGTGGAATAGATAAGGATACCACCCGGAGCCAGAGCCTCGACCGCATCGGCAAGTATCTTTCGCTGCAGTGTCTCGCAAGCTGCCACAAGTCCTTCTGTCCATTGGGCAGCCGCCGCCTCGTCCTTACGCATCATTCCCTCCCCGCTGCATGGAGCGTCGGAGATCACCAGGTCGAAAATCGGCCCCCCGGACGCAAACACACCGGTGTCGACACTCGTCACAACTGTACCCGGGACCCCCCACTTCATCAGGTTTTCACGCAGAATCTTCGCCCGCTTGGGCATTATCTCGTTGGCTATCACCGTGGCGGTGTCGGGCAATGCATTCATGGCGGCAGTGGTCTTGCCTCCCGGAGCGGCACAAAGGTCAAGGACTCTCGGCGAGGGCGGCAACATCGGAAGGACGCGCCCGACAATCGTCTCGTGAATCATCGACGAGGCCTCCTGCACATAGAAGAGACCGGCATGAAAAAGAGGATTGAGCGTGAACACCGGCCGGTCCGGAAGATAGAATCCGCTGCCGCACCATGGGACCGGCTGCAGACCATCGTATCCGAGCACTGCCGGATCGTCCAGTTTCCGCCGGTTGATACGTATGCTCGTCTCCGGCCTCACACCTAAGGACTCCACGAGGGCTTCCACATCAAGCCCCTCTATCTCCTTGAGACTCGCGATAAATTCTGGTTTTAACATCCGCGGACAATTTTATAATTTCTGATTTTGACAGAAACTTGAGGTTTTCAACTTACAAAATTAGAAAAAAAGAAGGATTATATGCCAGGAATTTGTTAAATTTGAAGTTTGTTTAAAACGTGATATTAAAATCTCTCAGATGTTGCCCCCGGCTCTATACCTCATTCCCGTCGAAATCGGCGACTCTCCTCTCGACATGACCATTCCTTCCGGAAATCTGCGCATTGTGCGCGAGATACGGACTTTTATAGTGGAGAATCTCCGCACCGCCCGTCGCTGTCTGCGAAGGTGGGACCGGGAGTTCCCTATCGACGCATGTACGTTCCATGAACTGAACGGACACACAGCGGCAACCGACATATCGGGATTTCTCGATGCATTGCGCCGCGGGGAACCGGTCGGGATGATGAGCGAAGCGGGATGCCCCGCTGTGGCCGATCCGGGAGCGGCGGTAGTGGAGATCGCCCAGCGTGAACTGCTGAAAGTGGTGCCCCTCACAGGCCCTTCAAGCATCCTGCTGTCGCTTATGGCCTCCGGATTCAACGGCCAGGGCTTCGCCTTCAACGGCTATCTGCCCGTGAAGGAGGATGAAAAGGGGAAAGTGATCAAGGAACTGGAGGCGCGGGCCTCACGGCTCGGCCAGACACAGATATTCATAGAGACTCCCTATCGCAACAACCGTATGCTAAAGTTCCTCGCCACACATCTGCGCCCGGACACGCTCCTCTGTGTGGCATGTGACATATCATCTTCATCCGAGAGCATAGTGACGATGCCGGCAGCCGGATGGCGGGAATGCAAGACGGATTATGATAAGCGGCCCGCCATATTTCTGATACATCGCAACGATTCTGAACAGGCGAGAAGACGAGAAAGGAGAGAATGGGGAGAAAGGAGCAAAGGAAAATGAGTGCGAAAAGAAAAATAGTTTTCGACAATCAACCGAGTCTGTTTGACTGGGACAATATCGAACGTGCGGATTATTTCAGCCTGCTCGCCGCGGCGGAACGTGAAGCGGAGGAGGAAGAAAAAGAATTAGAGATGAGAGAGAATGCGGCTTCTGAGGAACACCGCAAGATCATTCCCAATCCCGTCTACACCGACCTTGACATCACACCCGAAGAAATAGCGGTATCTGCGGCAGCCAGCGCAGAACGGCTGTATTATATATCGCTCGGAAGCGGCTCAAGTGGAAACAGCTGTTATATCGGCACCGACCGCGAAGGGATTGTCGTCGATGCCGGAGTCCGGGCCGACAAGATAGAGGAAATGCTTGAAATCAACGGCATACCCATGAGCCGGATAAAGGCGTTGCTGCTCACTCACGACCATTCCGACCATGTACGCTATTCCTACAATCTTCTGCGCAACAACCGCCATGTCTCGCTATACTGCACCCCGCGTGTGCTCAACGGACTGCTGCGCCGCCACTCCATATCCCGAAGAATCAAGGAATACCACACCCCTGTCTTCAAGGAGATTCCTTTCAGGATCGGAGAATTCGACATCACTGCTTTCGATGTGCCCCACGACGGCAGCGACAACATGGGGTTCTCCATCGAGTATCATGGCCGCAGGTTCGTGCTTGCCACTGACTTAGGAGCGGTGACAGAAAGAGCCCGCTATTACATGAGCCGCGCAAACTATCTGGTGATAGAGGCCAATTACGACTCCGACATGCTGTCCGCCGGACCTTATCCGGAATTTCTGAAAGCAAGGATCAGAACCGCCAACGGGCATCTCGACAACAAAGACACCGCCTTGTTTCTACAGGAAATCATCAACCCGGAACTGAGGTATATCTTCCTCTGCCATCTCTCCAAAGACAACAACACGCCCGCCAAAGCCATAAAGGCCGTACGGGACGCGCTGGAGAGCAAAGGAGTAGTGGTAGGGACAGCTTCCGAAACCATCGCCGACCGCAAGGCCGATGTCCAGCTGATGGCACTCCCCCGCTTCGATTCCTCCCACTGCTTCGTATTTCGCAGATAAGAGTCTACTATAAATAGCTATATAATGTTAAATTTAATTCAACAACGCGGCGAAAGTGTTAATCTGAGTTAAATGTAGAAAATATTTTTATGTTTTATAGCATTGTTTGAAAAATATTTTCTAATTTTGCATTGAGTTTTTCATGGTATTAGATTTTAAGGTTAACACAAGATTGGTTGTCGGGACGACAATCAATTTTTTTTGCTGCCTATACAACACCTCCAATCGTTTCAAGTCGTTAAGGACAGCGTATCCCCTGATACGTGGATCACGGACGTTATCCTGCGTCAAGGGCTGATGTAAGATATTCGGCTGTTATGCGTTAAATAGGTATGAATGACAGATGCGGAATAAAAAGGTGGCTGGAATGGGTTCCGGCCTGGACGCTGACCGGTGTGGTGGCTTTGGCCATCGCTTGGCTGACACTTGCCCCGGTGCCTCCCGAAGCGGTGCACCTCGAATTGTTCAAAGGTGCCGACAAGTGGGTGCACGCCATAATGTTCGGCGCGCTGACAAGCTGCATCATGCTCGACCGGCAACGGCATGCCTGCTGGCATGAGCTGACGCCGGCGTTCGCTTTCATGAGCGGAGGGGTGTCGACGCTGGCCGGAGTCGCTATCGAATATCTTCAGCGGTACATGGAACTTGGCCGCAGCTATGATCCCGGCGACATAGCGGCCGACGCGGGAGGCGCACTTGTCGCGCTGCTCTTCTACCTGGCGCTGCAACCGCTCTGGTCTGACGAAAAAAGAGCCGGTAGACCATAGCGGTCTCCGGCTCTTACCATATATAATAGCTGTTTAATATCAATTATGCAGCTATCAGCATTGCCACGAACATGTACACAAGGTGAGCCGTTATCGCGGCCACAATACCGCCGACGGTATGCGCCAGAATGGCCTTCGGAGTCAGCTCCCGATATCCAAGCGAGTCAAGCATGGCGGTATGAGTGCTCAGATAACCGCTCCAGCACATTCCGATAGCCGTGAACACGGCGATGGCATTACCGTCCACCCATCCCTGCGCCATGAAATTGGGCACAAGACCGAGAGCGGCACCTACGGCGCCGAGGGCCGTGATCGGGAAGGCAATCAGATGTGGATCGCCGAATCCGAACAGGAACTCGAAAATGAAATTAATTTTCTCAGCAAGGAAGGGAAGGATAGCCACGCCCTCATAGGCCGCGCCGGTATACTCGCCCGACGATGAGGGGCCGAAGGTGAGCACCATCACCAGCGTGGAAATGATCAGCACCCCGGGGATAATGGCCAGTCCGACATCCACACCGGTGCGTCCGCCGTCAAGCAGGGAATTGAGTACCCGGATAAATCCGGATTTCTCATCCTTCTTCTCCTCCTTTTCCATCGTCTCCTTATCCTCCACCACATCCTCCTGAGCGTAATGGGGATAATTCTTCAATACAAAATACTGCATCAGCCGGGTCGAGACAATGCAACCGCAGAACGCTCCGAAGAAGCCGACGAGCGGCTGCCAGAAAAATCCCTGTCCGATCATGAACACCATTACGAGAAGTCCCATGCCGAACGCCGTACCGAAATTGGTAAGTGAGATGAACTGGAATTTCTTGAAGTAAGAACTGAAACGTTTGTCGGAAGCGAGCGAGATAATAGCCGGATTGTCACTGAGAAACGTCATCACAGCTCCAAGCGACGCCACTCCAGGGAGATTGAAAAGCGGTTTCATAAGGGGCCGGAGAGCCCGTTCGAGCATCTTCACCACGCCAAACTCCACAAAGATTCTTCCCAGCGCCCCGGTGAGCACGCAGATACCCATCAGGTAAAAGACAGTGTTCAGAAGCAGGTCGTGGGCAGTATGCATCAGTGTGTTGAGCATATTGGCCGTACCCATCTCTCTACCGAGATAATAGAAAAGTCCGAACACCACGAGCAGACATATCACGCCCTCATAGCGCTTAAGTACTCCATTTTTCTTTTTGACCGGTGCGACCTCCACTTGTGCCTGGGCCGCCTCATTATCATTAATTATCATTGTGTCAGTTATTTTAATTAACTCTTTGCTTGCGCTTGATATTGAGGAGATTCATGTCCCATGTGAGGCCGGCGTTCACGAAGAGTGTCTTGTTCTGCATCAGATTGTCGGCATTGCCGTTGGCACCCCACGAATAATAGCATCCGGCATGCAGACGCAGACGATGGCGCCTCTTCATAAGCGGATAAAATTCCACTCCTGCTCCGGCCATCGACAATTCCGTGCCCTGCGCCACGATAAGGTCAGCTCCGTTGTCGGCATGGTTCACATCATAAGTGTATTTGGCATGTACACGCCAGCGGTCGGAAGGCTTGAACGCAAGCTCAGCCATCACAGAGCAGTCCTTGAATAAAAATGTCTGGTGCGCGGCCGCACGGTTCATAAGGTCGAGTTCCAACGCCCACTTTCCGAACGAGAATCTGTTACCCAAAGCGAGATAACTGATATAGCGGCCGTCGGCATACTCAAGGAGGTTGGCCGAATATAACGCGTCGAAACATCCGTGGTGTCCGTTCCAGAGCAGATTGTAGGCATACATATCCTTGTTTTCAGACGTATGGAATGGGCTCTGCGTCACCTGAAACGTGAGTCTGTCAGAGGGTGTGATGCCGAAACTTCCGGAAACTCCGAACTGGTAGCAGGGCACGTTGTTCCAGAACACAGAGCAGGAATAGAGGTCGATCGGCGCACGGTCATACTCGAAACCGCCGATGGCCACCACCTCTTTGCCTCCCTGAACACCCCAGCGGCCTATCTCATAATTGAGATACATCCATGCCGTGGCTTCGAAGAAAGCCTGCGGCTTGTTGAAGCGCTGAACCCAGGAATAGGTAAGTCCCGGGATGATCGTACCGTCCACACGCATCGACAGGTACCTTCCTTCGAATCCGGAATGTTTCTTGTCGGTATGGCCGTCAACACCCGTGTAGCGGTAGTCGACTCTCGCCTCCACATCAAAACGGACAATCTCCGAGGGCATGGGGCCCTCGCCGTCCTGCAGTCGCGGTTCCGGTGCAACCTCCTGCGCGAACGCGCCCGCAGGTATCGCCAGCGCGAGAGCACCGATGCCTTTCAAAAAATGTTTCATGAAATCAGGTTGTAAGGTATTATTGTTGTTATTTTATTTCTCTGTATTAAAGCTATTTTATGACCGCATCCGGCACTTCCCTGCCGATAAGGCCGAGCAGCGCTGGAAGCGCCTCTGCCGCGGGTATGTTTTTGACTACGCACTCCTTTCCGCGGTAGATGCTCACACGGCCCGGACCCGCACCGACATAGCCGTAATCGGCATCCGCCATCTCTCCGGGACCATTGACGATGCATCCCATCACCCCTATCTTGAGTCCGACAAGATGAGCAGTGGCTTTCTTTACCTCATGCAAAGTGCTCTGCAGATCGAAAAGAGTGCGTCCGCAACCGGGGCATGCGATATATTCGGTCTTTGTCACGCGCATTCTCGCGGCCTGAAGGATGTCGAGTTCGAGACGCGCGAGCACGTCGGACGGAAAATTTACGCACTCCACGGCAATACCTGAACAATAGCCGCCGAGCAGCAAAGCGCCGAAATCGGCGGCGGCGCGTATGCGGAGTTCGTCAAGGTCAGCGCAGTCGTACGCAATGCGTGCCAGCACCGGTCGCCGCTCACCCTGAGATACCGCCTTGTCGATCATATACGCGATATTTCCTACAGCGTTAGGCCCACCGGCCGCAGCTTCGAAAAGTTCCGTATCGGCGAACGCCTCAATCAGCGCGCGGTCCGCATGAGTCGCCAGCGGAAAGAGATGGCTGAGAGGATGCGCCGCACGTGACTCTGCGGAATAATCAGCCGGTACGCCGGGCAACGGCCGGAAACCAGTCTCCGGTATGGGATCGGCGCTCCTTGCAGCGACAATGTCACATAGCAGAGCCGCCACAGGAACTTCGTTCTCGGGCGGTTCGCTGAGGGATACCCTGACAGTGTCGCCGATGCCGTCATGCAGGAGCGCTCCGATTCCGAGTGCGCTTTTGATACGGCCATCCTCGGCATCGCCTGCCTCTGTGACGCCGAGATGAAGCGGATAATCCATCCCCTCGCTATCCATCTTCTCCACAAGAAGGCGCACGGTCTCTACCATAACCACCGTGTTGGAGGCCTTGACAGAGATGACTATATCATTGAAATCCACCTCCCGCGCTATCCTCAGGAACTCCATAACGGACTCCACCATGCCGGGTGCGGAATTTCCGTATCTGCTCATTATTCTGTCGGAGAGCGAGCCATGATTCACTCCGATACGCACCGCGCATTTCCTCTCCGCACACAGTGAAAGGAAGGGGACAAACGTACGCCTGATCCTGTCGATTTCCGCAGCATATTCCTCATCGGTGTATTCAAGAGTGCGGAAAGTGCGGGCCGCATCCACGAAATTCCCGGGATTGATACGCACTTTGTCGGCATGCAAGGCGGCCTCGAAGGCTGCTTTCGGATTGAAATGTACATCGGCCGAGACAGCCACGCGACAGCCGAGACGCGCAGCTTCCTCGCGGATAGCCTTCAGATTGGCGGCCTCCCTCACCCCCTGGGTGGTAAGGCGCACGAGACCGGCACCCGCATCCGCTATAGCCTTGATCTGAATGGCGCTCGCCGCCGTATCAAGCGTCGACGTGTTGGTCATCGACTGAATGACCACGGGATTATCCCCTCCTATCACAACGTTCCCTACCCTTACAGGCCGGGACTTTCTTCTTCTGTAATTATACTGCATGTAGTTATGTTGTTCATTAGCGAATCCGGAATAGCTGGCTCTGGAACGGTACCAGTCAGTGAATGAGCGTCATGAAAAAAACTCCGCAGAAGCCAACAGTGTAACCTGCCAGCACCTGCCAGACAGTGTGGCGGCCGAGCCACACCCTGCACATCCCGACAGCGCCGGCCACGATTATAGAGATACAGAGCCATATAAATATGGAGGGAGCGGGATAACCGTCGTGCATTATGCGCACCAGCAGGGCCACAATACCGGCCACTCCGGCGGCATGTACAGAAATCTTCCACCAATGGTTCACGATCAGTTCCACGATACCGGCCACAGCTCCTCCCGCAAAGAACATCGTGAGCCACATCGGCGCGCCCTTCATGGCGACGAACAGAGCCGTACCGCCGAGACAGATGATGGATATAACGTATGGCCACAGTCGTTCGTCCCGATTGTTAAGACCCACATCCCGGATCGCACCCATCTTCTTCAGTGTGAGTATCAATAAAGCCGGAACCAGAATGTTGAGAGCAGCCACCACAAGGGTGAACCCGAGTTTGGTACCCGCCGGAACATAATTGAGGATGGAGAGACCGAAAGCGAGCAGCATACCGTAGACCGGCATGAGCAACGGCACCATGATCCACGACATTGCCGTACTGAACCCGTCCATGGTCTGTGAGGCACCCGTAGGCGCGGGTTCAAGGCGGGGAGAGGGAGCAGACTGCGGTGACGGCTCCGATCCTGGTACAAGCTCTGTCTCCGGCACTGTCGACTGTCCGGTCTCAGGCGATTGGCCGCCGGCGGCGCAGGATGTATATTCCTCGCCGTCCAGAGGAGACTTTGGATAATATGACGAAGTATCTAATTTCATTCTTCTATAAAATATGTTCTATTTCCAACTATTCTATTTTAGAATATAGAACATTCATCAGGGGCTGTTTGATTATCTATTTCAACCGTCTCCGGATTGCGGCCGCGAATTTGGGAGGAATCGGAGTCTCGAAATTCATGTCCTTCTTTGTTATGGGATGGGCAAACCTCAACGTCTGCGCATGGAGGGCCAGGCGATGCAGCGGACTGGTGCGGGCACCATACTTGCGGTCGCCGGCAATAGGATGTCCCAGGTCGTGGGCATGCACGCGTATCTGGTTCTTGCGTCCGGTGTCGAGCGAGAAGTGGGCAAGCGTGTAGTTATTACCCCTTCCCAACACCTCGTAGTGGGTCACCGCCACCCTGCCTTCATCAGGATTGTCGGTGGAATAGACCACAAACTGCGAATTCTCGGCCAGACGGCTTTTGACATACCCTCTGTCCTCCTCGAGATAACCCTCAAGCACGGCCACATAAAGACGCTGCAGAATGACGTTGTTCCAATTGTGACGGAGCACCTCCTGCGCCACTTCCGATTTTGCGAACATCATCAGTCCGGACGTGTCGCGGTCAAGGCGATGCACCACATACAACCGATTTGCCGGGTCCACATTTTTCACGTAAGTCTTGAGAATCTCATACGCATTCTCTTCCTTCTTATGGCTCTGCGTGCCGACGGAGAGGAGTCCGTAACCCTTGTTCACCACCAGCACATGGTCATCTTCATAGATAATCTCGATCCTCGGATGCCGGAAGCGTGGAAATGGACGGGAGAGATTGAGCGCCACCTCGGAGCCGGGATTCACCGGGGCGTCGAAAGCGGTGGTCACCGACCCATCCACCATCAGCTGACCAAATTTAAGCCACTTCTTTATATCCGTTCTTTTGGAGTCCTGGCGGCACCTGCCGACGAATTCCATCAGAGGCTGCGCGGATTCTCCGTTATTGGTCCAGTGAAGAATCGTGTCGCCACCCTTTCCTGGCCTGTGTTTTCTATCCTGATTCATGTTATATCTTAACGTAGCGGTAGTTTCAGTATTTTATATTGAATTTATAAGTTGCAGGAGTTTCTCAGCAATGCGTGCCCGAACCGGCATTCGAGACAACGGTCGCGGTCGCAATATTCCTTCCGCAGCTGCAGGAGAGCCTGCGAGTCGGCGGCCGATTTTGCTGCAATACCGGCTTTCAGCCATTGTGTCATGATAGAATTCTTCTCGGGCGCCGCATTGTCCCAGATACCGGAGGCTCGTTCGGCAATGTCGATGTTACCGAGTGAGGCTGCATGGGCATATATAAGTGGAGCTGCGAAATTTATAAGGAGAAGTCTCACGCTTGACTCCGAAAGACAGGAGGAGAGTCTCGCAGCCTCCACATCAAAATCGGAATGCGTGGCCCAATAACCTTGGAGAGGCCAGTGGAAAAGAGCCGCTATTCCCTGCGGCTCGCCGCTACGCTCCATTATGTCGGAGAAAAGCGCGAAGCCTCCGGTCACGGCAGCGGCAAGGGTCGCGATGCGGCGATGCGGGAAATTCCATGGCCTTGTGCGGGCATATTTCCATACATCGCGGCGCATGGGACGCAAACCGTACTTTCGCGCAAGGAAATAATATTCGCGGCAGAGCAACTGGTAATATTCATCGAAAATATGCAAGGAGGCATCAAGCATACCGGCCTGTCCGAAGAGCAGAGCTTCCAGTTGCACGGGATCGTCACAATGACGGGCAAGAAACTTCAGAGGAATCGAACGGGCGAGCATCTCGAAAGGTTCTCCGTTCAGGCCGAATCCGAGCGAACGGGCCAACGTGATGAAGCAGGTGGTTTCCCAGTCACGACCGCATGCCTCATAAATCCTGAGAATCCTTTCGCTCTTCATCTGCATCCGTTCCACCGAAAGCGTCGACATCCAGTCTGCCACGGTCAAGGGAGAGAGTCCGGCAATGTCGTTCATGCATGCCACCTGCGATATCTTATCGGACAGTTTCAGATACATTCTGAAGAAAGGCTCGGGGAACGACGCTATCAGCTGAGGCACTATGGTGCCGTCGGCGCGGTATATGCGGCAGTCGCTCACCGACACCAGATGAAGAATCACATTGTCGTATGCAAGATCCGCATCATGACCATGCCGCTGCCAGTCGGAGGCGCGCACATGAATCTCGACATTGCCTATCCATTCCTGGCCTCCGATGCGAAGTCTGGCTCCTGAAAAATCAGGTCCGGCATCACTGTTCAGCACTCCGGGAGACAAAATCACGACATCCTCTCCGTCAACCGTGCGCAACTCGCGGCCGAGCATCCTGAACTTCCATAAATATTGATAGAGCATCTCCATTGCGGCGTTCTCGCTTTCGAATTTTTAAAATTACTATTTTTCGCAGATTCTGCCAAATATCAGGTAAGAAATAATCGCAAACTATTAAAAAATGTTAAACTTTGTAATTGCAAGGTTCAAAAATTTGGATCATATACTCCTTTTTTCGTATTTTTGCAATGTGTTTTTCATAGTAT
>DERZ01000031.1:0-20620 GCA_002361155.1 Porphyromonadaceae bacterium UBA3327
CCTGTAATCCTTGGTGCCTCAATCATTAAATCAGGATTCTCAATGCTTCCTTCCGGGAATATCACAATATCGACCTGGGTTACGGGGAAAAACTTCTCGGGGTGTTCGCAGAACATCATTGCCGCAACATTCTTGATAAGGCGATTTTCCAGTGGTCCGGTCAATAAATCCATCTCGTCGAGAATCTCTATCAGCGGGCGATTTATAAAGTTTTCCGCAAGTTTGCTTTTGACCGTCTTCAGATGCTCATATACAAGCACTCCAGATATATCGTCAATCTTTATGGTTTCGTTGCCTCTCTCATCGAATGGCACACGATTGGCCAGAGCTCTCACCTGATCAAGAATCTCTCCTTTGGCTTCTATGGTTGAGGATTTGCTGCGTACATAAAATTTTGGAGTTGACTTCTTTGCGACAACACTTTCCATAACCGAATATGGTCGATTCAGGCCGGATGGCGCCCATATTACAAGAATTGGCTTTCCGTCAACAATTTCAGTAGAGACCTTTGTCATGTATGCAGGCTCAATCTTTGCGTCATATCCGACCATATCCTTAAGAATATCATCAATCTCTTTTTCGTTCAGACCTTTTACCGGACGCTTTGCGACACCGTTTTCCTCCTCGACGCCGACGAGGATATAGCCGCCACCTATATTTTCCAGATCTGTAGCGAAAGCGCATACAGTATGGTAAATTTTATCAGGATTCCATCCGGCCTTAAACTCGATACGGTTGGATTCAACCTTGCGTTTGTTGAGCAAATCTTCTATATTGATCGGTAATGCCATATCAAAATTTATTCGGTTAATGCAAAAACAACTTAAAAATCATTGTCCATCATATCATAGTCGTCCTGCTCGTCATGGAAATCGTCATACGATTGTGAATATCCATAGTCTCGATTGTCATAGCGAGAGTAACTATTATCATGGCTGCGTCCAAAGCCAGTGTGCGTATCATTGTCATCAATAATATCCTTGTTGCCAAAGCTGGCGGACTTATCCGATAGGTCTCGTTTTGTCTCGTTGTGCTCATGAGAGCCAAACAGCCAGCGAAACAATAAGAACTCACCAATGTAATTCCAAAGTGACATAATCATTAAATTTATAACAGTCGTTGCGCCCATATGGGTTTGGTAATTAGTAACATTATAATAGCACTATCAAAAAGGCATCCAGCATCTAAGTATCTGAAGAAAGGTGTCTCAATTGCAACACCACCATTAACGTATACTGTCTTGTTCATTCTATTGTTAGTTATACAAAAAAACTCCGGCGGCAGTTATCTGAGGGTTGGCCGAGCCAGTAACGACGACTTTGGAGTTTCGGTGGTTTGTTTAGTGGCTTGCGAGGCCAATATTTAATGTATATCAGCCATTTTTCAGATGTTTGTCGTTACAATAGATGCAAAATTAGCAAAATTTTCTGATATTCGGGCTATTGTTCGGTTTATTCCTCGGTCTTGTAGAGGCGTTTGAAGCGGTCGAGGGAGTGGGTACATGTTCCTTGTAAGCATGCTCTGTACACCTCTTGCCGCAGAAGCGTGTGGTGCATTTCTACGAAAGGAATTCCTTTCCACACCATTTGCAGACTTTCTTGATTCTGATGTTTGATGTTGACATTTTGAATTATTAAAGGAGCCGCTCAATTAGCCTGATATGTATACCATTGTATACTATGGTATACACCATCTACAAAGGAGCAGAGCGGTTTTATTCATTTGTGGACGAGCAACAAGTATGGTTCAAAAATGGAGTAAAAAACAGGTGGAAACAAGTTTTTCCGATTAAACTTCTGACAGACGGACATAAAGAAAGGCACTAAAACAGAATGTCTTAATACTCATTGCTACTTATAGCAGTCTGTCTTTAACTGCCGGACATTTGCCGTATATGTAACATTATTATTATATTTGCAGCCTGGAGACGTTTTATTAAACATCCTCCAGGAACCAATGCCACAAAAATGTTATCTCTATGCTGATGGAAAATAAGGCTGTTTCTGTTGTTGTTCCGGTTTACAACCGGGAAGGTCTGGTCGGCCGGTGTCTTGACAGTATCAAGGCGCAGACTTACCGGCCTGTGAACCTTATCGTCGTGGACAACAATTCGTCTGACAGGAGTGCGGCGGTTGTAAGTGAATGGCTTTCAGCGAATGTTTCGGATGGTTTCAGCGCGGAGTTGCTTCATCAGCCGGTTCCGGGCGCTATGGCGGCGCGCCAGATGGGACTCGATGCGGTAGATACCGATTTTGTGGTTTTCTTCGATTCGGACGATATGATGCGTCCACAATTACTTTCGGCCGCGACGGAAAATATCGGAGACAGCGATATTCTGGTATGGCGCAGAGTGGTGCATGAGGCGGGTGGGAATGAATTTGTCAACCGGGCCTCCAGAGGCAATCTGTTGCGACGCCATCTGTTCAATGCCCTTCTTGCAACACAGGTATATATGGTACGCACGGATTTTCTGCGGAAGTGCGGAGGCTGGAATGGCTGTCTGCGCGGTTGGGATGACTGGGAGGTAGGCATGAGGCTGCTGTTGCGCAATCCCCGTATAAAGATTACAGAGCAACCGCTTTGCGATGTATATTGTCAGGAAGATTCAATCACCGGCATTGATTTTCAGAGCAAAGCCGGAGTCTGGGAGGAGGCACTTGATACTGTTGAGAAGGATATCATGGACGCACGCCCTTTGATTGAAAAATGGATCCGTGAGGATTCCCCATTATACCGTGACCATGACGCGGAGCGTCTGTTAGGATATGTCAACTACCGGCGGGCCATTCTTGCTGCCCATTACCTTAGGGAGGGGCGGAAGGATCTGGCACTGCCAGTTATGGAGAAAGCATTGAAAGCATATAACAACAATGTTTTCCGCAGAATTCTCCTTAAAGCCCACTGTCGATATACTGCTGCAGGCGGCAGAGGGGCGTATTATCTGTGGCATTGAGAAAAAGATCTCAAAGGATCGCTGTCTGATCGGGAGGATTATCTGGCATTCAGTCTTTTTGTCCAGAAATCCAGAAATCTTGCGGCAACGATTTCACAGTCGTTGTGTTTCTCCACGAACAGTCTTGACTCATGTCCACGTTGTGCGATGAGTTCAGGAGCGGAGACTGTCCTGTCGAGAGTTTCGGTCAGTTCGTCAAGTTCGACAGGAGCGTTGATGACAGGCCGCAGCGTATGCTCTCCTATGTAATCATAGAAATCAGACTCACCTCCGCTAACTGTGTTTAATCCGTAAGCCATTGCCATAAGGGCTGTTGTGGCCGGGGTATAGCTGTATATCTGGTCAAGTACGATATGAGAATCACAAAGTAGCCTTATAAACTCGTCGAAAGGTCTGTTCTCAACTATGGTAAGTTCCGCTTTTCCCGGATACCGGTCTGTCACTCTTCGGGCTGCGATCTCAAGAAAATCGGATCCTTTCATCGGCATCCGAGTTCGGTCTCTCCCTAAAAACAGCTTTACAGTTTCCGGGTTGTCAGGAAGCGTCACCGGATTGTATAAGGAGAGATCGATTGGGATTCCTCCATATCCTGAACGCTCTTTGCCCAAAGCCTTGTCCATACCGAGCACATATTCATACAGTATCGATACCGCACCGTCAAGATTGTCGAATACGTGGCGTTGATAATCCACCAGAGCCGGCTCGTGCCATTCCTCCCATTTACCGGGGTTGGCCAGATTCCATCGGGCAGGCTTGCCATAGACAAACCATTCCGAATATTTCAGCGGCGAGTCCTCTGCTTCCAGCATGTCGAGGAAACCGATGTCGGTACTCATCGCCGTAAGGAATATGGAGCCATTGTCACGTTTCAGACGGTCGAAAAGATACCGGAGGCGAGCCGGTTTCAGTTGCAGGAACTGAGGATCATGGAGTGCCACGACATCATATCCCTTAAGATGACGGTGCAGTGGACCCAGAGCACGAAGAAACAGTCTCAATCCGCCCGTTTTGCCCGGCTTCCTGCTTATATCGATATCTCTGTGGCAATTCATCCAGAATGACCCGTTGGATATGACGGTCACATCATGGCCGAGGCGCAGCAATCCGGTCGCCAGTGTGCGGTGGCAATTGCTGTAATCTCCCAGTAGCAGAATCTTCATCAGTCAAGAGTTTGGAAAACAAATACAAAAATAGCGAAAAAATCCCGATTTTTTGTTAATTTCGCGACAGAGACATTTATCTCCCCGTCATGGCGGGTACTTGTATAGTGTTATGAATTGATGAAAAAGGTCAGCCTTATAGTCCCTTGTTACAATGAGGAGAGAAATCTGGATGCTCTTTATGCCAAATTGCGTCCGTTGCTCGACAACAGCCTGGATTCCCGTAAGTATGAATGGGAGGTAATAATGATTGACGACGGCAGTCGCGACTCCACTCTCTCGCTTATGGAAAGTCTCAGGCAGAAGGATGAAAGAATCAACGTGCTGTCATTGTCAAGAAATTTTGGCAAGGAATGTGCCATGCTTGCCGGATTCGATTATGCTTCGGGGGACTGTGCGGTGATTCTCGACGCTGATCTGCAGGATCCGGTGGAAGTGGTCCCCGAGTTGCTTAAGAAATGGGAGGAAGGCTATAAGGATGTATACGGCAACAGGATGGCGAGAGGGAACGAGCCATGGATAAGGAAACAGTTCACTCTTGTCTATTATCGTATTCTGTCCGGAGTGTCGAGCGGGGAGGTTCTGCGGAATGTAGGAGATTTCCGATTGCTCGACAGATGCTGTATAGATGAAATCCGCGCATTGAGGGAAACCCAGCGTTACACCAAGGGACTCTACAGCTGGATCGGATTCAGCAAAGCCGAAGTCTGCTATGATCGTTCCGACCGAAACGCCGGGAAGTCCTCTTTCAGCTACCGGAGGCTTGTCAATCTGGCCATCGAGGGGATAACGAGCCACACCACTTCCCCGCTGAGGTTCGCGTCGGTCATGGGAATCGCGGTGGCGCTGGCCTCCCTGGCTTTTCTGATTTATGTCCTTGTGAAGACATTGTTTTACGGCGACCCGGTGGCCGGATATCCCACTCTGATATGTGTCATACTGTTCCTCGGTGGAATCCAGTTGCTGTCGCTCGGCATAATAGGCGAGTATATAGGACGGATTTTTCTCGAGACAAAAGGACGTCCTCCATATATCGTAGCTTCTATCAACGGGTGCCGGCACCATGAACGACCATGTAAGGATGGATAATGCCGGAGCTGTTTGGCAAATTGCGGAAAATATCCTATATTTGCATCATAGTTCCGGTCCGGAGGGTGAACCTGCGGGCCGACACTTCCGTTTTTCACCATATATGATAACGACAACACAAACCCAATAATACAATAATAATAGTCATGACAGATTACAAGAGTCTGGGTCTGGTCAACACCAAAGAGATGTTCGCCAAGGCCGTACACGGCGGATATGCAATACCCGCATTCAATTTCAACAACATGGAGCAGCTGCAGGCCATCATCAAGGCCGCTGCCGACACCAAGTCGCCGGTAATCCTCCAGGTTTCGAAGGGGGCGCGCAACTATGCCAACCCCATCCTTCTCCGCTATATGGCCCAGGGTGCAGTGGAGTATGCCAGGTCGCTCGGCTGGGAGCATCCGCAGATTGTCCTCCACCTCGACCACGGAGACTCGTTCGAACTCTGCAAGGACTGTATCGAGAACGGATTCTCATCTGTGATGATCGACGGCAGCCACCTTCCATACGAGGAGAATGTGGCCCTCACGAAGGAAGTATGCGACTACGCCCATCGCTACGGTGTCACTGTGGAAGGAGAACTCGGAGTGCTCGCGGGCGTCGAGGATGAAGTCTCCAGCGACCATCATACCTATACTGACCCAGAGGAGGTGATTGACTTCGTGACACGTACCGGCGTCGACAGCCTCGCCATCTCGATCGGTACATCGCACGGCGCTTACAAGTTCACTCCCGAACAGTGCACGCGTGATCCGAAGACAGGACGCCTCGTGCCCCCGCCCCTGGCGTTCAACGTGCTCGAGGCCGTGGAAAAGAAACTCCCCGATTTCCCCATTGTACTCCACGGTTCGTCATCGGTTCCGCAGGAATATGTCGAGACCATCAACGAATATGGCGGCAAGCTTCCCGATGCCATCGGTATTCCCGAAGAGGAGCTCCGCAAGGCTGCGAAGATGGATGTCTGCAAGATCAACATCGACTCCGACTCCCGCCTGGCCATGACTGCGGCTGTCCGCAAGCTCTTCCACGACAAGCCTGCCGAGTTTGACCCCCGCAAATATCTCGGACCGGCGCGCGACGAGATGGAAAGACTCTACAAGCACAAGATCATAAACGTTCTCGGCAGCGAAGGCAAAGCTGAGTGACGCACCCGTGACCGGCGGAAACGGATTCCGCCCGGACAATACCGGGGGAGGGAATCATTCCGATTTCCTCCCCTCTCCAAAAAAAGAAGCATGTTTATATGAAGATATTGAATACCAAGGCAATCCAGTCCGTAGATCATGCTACATGCGAGGCGCAGAATATCAGTACGATCGACCTTATGGAGCGAGCTGCCTCCGTGGTGAGTTGCGAACTGATAAGCCGGTTCCTGCCAGGGAAACGGTTTGTGATCATTGCTGGTCCGGGCAACAATGGAGGCGATGCCCTGGCGGTGGCCAGGATGCTCATCGAGCAAGGCTACAAGAGGGTGGAGGTATTCCTCTTCAATGTAACCGGTAAACTGAGCCACGACTGCGAGGAGGAGCGCAATAAACTCATTACCATCGACGGCGTGGACTTCTCGGAAATCAACCGTGCTTTCAATCCTCCCTATCTCAGCAAGAACGATGTGGTGGTGGACGGCCTCTTCGGAAGCGGTCTCAACAAACCGCTGCAGGGAGGCTTCCTCTCGCTTGCGAGGTACGTCAACGAGTCGGGGGCATACGTGGTATCGATCGACATGCCCTCCGGACTGTTCTGCGAATGGAACAGCGAGGTTAATCTCCGCGATGTGGTGCATGCTAATCTCACCCTTACATTTCAGCTTCCACGGCTGTCGTTCTTCTTCAAGGAAAACCATCAGGCAGTGGGGGAATGGAAACTGCTGGACATTGATCTCGACAACGATGCCATAAAAGGCGCGGAGTCGGATTTTTACGTCATAGACGCCCACAATGTCGCCGCGCTCATGCATCTCCGCGACCCATTCACCGGGAAGCGTGACTATGGATCTGCTTTGCTGTTTGCAGGAAGCACCGGCATGATGGGTGCCGCAGTGATGTGCGCCCGCGCGGTGATGCGCGCCGGCGCCGGACTCTGCACTGTGCACAGCGCCAGGGGCGGTCTTCAGATCCTGCAGACCGCCGTTCCTGAAGTTATGTTCGAGCCGGATCGCAACGAGCATTTTATCAGCGAGATGAAGCTTCATCACAAGCATCAGGCCATAGCTGTCGGTCCCGGCCTCGGCACGCAGGAACAGACAGCCTCTGCTCTCAGGGACCTTCTGCAGCATGCCGATGCGCCCCTTGTGCTGGATGCCGATGCGCTTAACTGTATAGCCGCCCATCCCGAGATGCTCCAGATTCTTCCCCCGAAGACAGTGATTACGCCGCATGCAGGCGAATTCGACAGGCTTTTCGGTGAACACCGCAATTCGGAAAGCCGTCTGAGGACCGCAATAGAGATGTCGCGCCAATACAATATAATAATTGTGCTCAAGGGACACTATTCGGCTGTGGTAAGGCCCACCGGAAGAGTATATTTCAACTGTACCGGCAACGCCGGCATGGCCACCGCCGGAGCCGGCGACGTTCTTACCGGAATAATCGCCGCTTTTCTCAGCCAGGGTTATAATCCTGAATATGCCGCTACAATCGGAGTGTTTTTCCACGGCGTGGCAGGAGACATGGCTGCCGAAGAGTTCGGAGAGTTCGGAATGACCGCATGCGACATAGCCGACCGCACCGGCCTTGCCATCCGGAAAGTTCTGCTCGAAAACAACAGATAATCCTCCAAATGAGATACAAATGAATAAGTTGACCCTCGCCGCCTTCGCGGCCTCACTGATGATTGCAGTCCCGGCGGCGTCGCAGAACACCAGACTGCTCACAGCCGACCGACATAACGAATATGGTCTCGTCTATTCATTGCCCGTCACGGCATTGAGAATAGATGTCACGGCCGAACGCACGGTAAACCTTGCAGGACCGTATTTCCAGTATGCAAAGAAATTCGTCGGGACCGACAAGGTGATCAGGGAGAATTCCGAGAACTGGACCATCACGAAAGTCAGTGTCGTTCCTTACGGAATCCCTGACGAGGACAACAAGTATCTGATGCAGCTAAAGCCGGGGGCGGTCACATACATCTGCGTCGATGACAACGGGATGCTTCTCTCCATCAACAGGGAGGAGACCGTGACACGTCCTGCCGCGCCGGAAATTCCGGAGAATCCGGATCCGGTGAACATCCGTGAATATCTGCAATACGTGGACGAGGATTTCATAGCCTCGCAGTCCAGTGTGAAGCAGGCGCAGATGCTCGCAGAGAATCTTATGGAAATACGCGATGCCAAGACGTCACTCACCCGCGGCACCGCGGAGACGATGCCCACCGACGGCCGTCAGCTCGAGCTGATGCTTGAATCGCTGCGTCATCAGGAGGCGGCCATGACCGCCGCATTCACGGGCGCAAGCTATAAAGAGACAGTGGTCCGCTCCTATAATTTCACTCCCGAGGATGAGGGTCGGTCTGTGTTGTTTCGTATGAGCGACTTCGCTGGATTTGTCGATGCCGACGATTATTCCGGTGATCCGGTCTATGTGGATGTCACCGTCACAAGCGAAGGTGAGCTTCCGGTCGACGACAAGGGTGAGGAGAAGAAACTCCCCAAGGATGCGGTGATCTACAATGTGCCGGGAGCGGCGCGCGTGGAACTTTCGCTCCTCGGAAAGAAACTCTGTTCCACCGAAACGGAATTCTCGCAGTTCGGCGTGCGGTTCGGCATGCAGCCTGCATTGTTCAGCAACAAGAAGGAGCGTAGTTTCGCTGTGTTCAATCCGGTCACCGGAGGTCTTCGCGAACTTGGTCTCGCACCGGACGAATAAACCGGCGGGTACTGACAGATAAACCGGCGGCAGATAATGGATACCACACGGCATATATCTCTTTTCGAACTGCAGCAACGTATCGGCAATACGCTGAGGCTCAACCGCGAGCTGCAGGATGTATGGGTTCTTGCCGAGCTCAGCGATGTCCGCGTGAACGGCGGTCACTGCTATATGGAGCTGGTGGAGAAGGACGCGTCCGGTGTCACCAGGGCGAAAGTACGGGCTATGATATGGAGCAGCCGGTTCTCGGTGCTCCGCCGGAAGTTTCGCGACGAGACCGGCCGCGAGATAGAGTCGGGTCTCAAGGTGCTTCTTCTGGCTTCGGTCACGCACCATAATCTTTACGGACTCTCTGTGACGGTGTCCGATATCGACTCATCCTACACGCTCGGAGAGATGGAGCGCGTCCGCCGCGAGATTCTCGACCGGCTTGCCAGGGAGGGAGTGCTTGATGCCAACAAGCGGCGCGAACTTACAGAAGTCCCGCGGACTGTGGCTGTAATTTCGGCCCCGGGAGCCGCCGGATATGGAGATTTCATGAATCAGATAAGGTCTGAATCTGACGGTTTCGTGCTATATACGGTGCTTTTTCCCGCCGTGATGCAGGGTGCAAACACCGCTCCGTCGGTATTGGCCGCCCTTGACCTTGTGGAGCAGACCATCGACGTGTGGGACTGTGTCGTTATAATTCGCGGGGGAGGGGCAACGACCGATCTTAACGGATTCGACAACTATGAGCTGGCCCGGAGAGTGGCAACGTTCGGCATACCGGTGATAGTCGGTATCGGTCATGAGCGGGACCGTACCGTGCTTGATGAGATTGCGGGAGTCAGGTGTAAGACTCCGACTGCGGTTGCTGCATTCCTTGTAGACCGCCTTCGGGAGGCATATTCACGTATTACCACTCTGGTGACCAGAATAGGTCATTATGGCGCCGACGCGCTCCGCGGTGAGCGCGGAAGGCTTGCCAATGCGGAGGCCATGATTCCGCTTATGGCGAAAACCCGGCTTGCGGCTGCCTCCGGAGAGCTGGAGCGGTTATGCCGTTGCGTATGCGACAGCGCAGGACGCAGGGTGCAGCGCGCCGACAGCATGCTGGACCGGATTGATCTCGCCGTATGCCGTGCCGCCGGGTCGCTGACTGAAAAAGAGGAGCTGAGGCTGCGGCGTATCGGAGATATGGTGAGGGTTCTCAGCCCGGAGAACACTTTGCGGCGCGGCTATTCAATCACGCGCCTGAATGGCGCGGCTGTAAAGGATGCCGCTGTTCTCCGTCCCGGCGATTTGCTGGAGACCATCATGGCCGGAGGGATTGTCCGCTCGGAGGTTATCGCCCCGGCAGACATTGATGCCGGCGGAGAAGCTATTGAAAGATAAACAAGTCATTCCCATGGAAGAAAAAGAATTCATATACAAGGAGGCTGTGGCCGAACTGGAGTCGATTGTCCGCAAAATGGAGTCGGATTCCTGCGACATCGACAGTCTGTCGGCCTATACGAGACGCGCGCTCGAGTTGCTGAAACTTTGCAAGGAGCGTCTGCGGGTCACCAACGACGACGTGGTGAAATGTCTGCAGGAGCTTAAGGAGCAGCTCTCGCTTCCCGAGTGAAAGACCTATTCGCGGTAGTAGACTCGCTTTACGCGGGGCGACACTGAGGTCAGCACTTCGTATGGGATGGTGTCGAGCACGTCGGCGAGGCGCTGCACCGGTGCGTTGCGTCCGAATATCTCCACCGTGTCCCCCACCTTGCAATCGATTCCGGTGACATCGATCATGCATGAGTCCATACAGATGTTTCCTATGGTCGGGGCCTCTTTGCCGTTTACTGTCACTGACACGGCTCCCCGGCCGAAATGCCGGTTCATTCCGTCGGCGTAGCCTATAGGGATCGTGGCTACCCTCGACTTCCGTGTCAGTTCTCCCCGTCGGCCGTATCCTATTGTCTCCCCCTTGTCCCATTCGCGGATAGCTATGATCATGGTGCGCAGCGTGGAGACTACAGCCAGCGGCTCTTCTATCTCGGTCGGCAGCGTGTTGGCTCCGTATAATCCGATTCCGAGACGCGCCATGTCGTAGTGATGGTCGGGGAAGCGGAGTATTCCTGCGGAGTTGAGCACATGGCGCAGTATAGGTCTGGAATAACGCGAAAGCATATAGTCGGTGTATTGACGGAACCGGGTGAGCTGAAGGCCGGTGTAGTCGTCCATGTCGAGACAGTCTGCCGTGGCCAGATGCGAGAACACCGATTTTGCGGAAACTTCCCGGCTTGCCTCAAGAGTGTCCATCAGTTCCGGCAGATCCTCTTCCACGAAGCCCATGCGGTGCATTCCCGTGTCAAGCTTGATATGCACCGGGTAGTCCTTTATTCCGTTCTTGCGGGCCTCTCTCATGACATCGCGGAGCATGTCGAAACTATAGATTTCAGGCTCAAGGTTATGAGCGAACATCGACTTGTAGTTCACCACCTTCGGGTTCATCACCATGATCGGCATGGTGATGCCTTTCTGTCGAAGTTCTATACCCTCGTCAAGCACTGCCACGGCAAGATATGCGGCTCCGCAGTCCTGCAGGGTCTTTGCTATCTCGTAACTTCCTGCCCCGTAGCCTGAAGCCTTCACCATGCATACTATGCCGGTGCCCGCGGCAAGTCGGCTGCGGAAGTAGTTGTAGTTGGCCACGATCGAGTCGAGATTCACCTCAAGCACGGTCTCATGCTTGCGGGCCTCGAGCATCTCGGCGATATTGTCGAAGCTGAATTCCGGTGATCCTTTGAGCAGGATGGCCTCATCGGAAAAATCAGAAGTTGAAAGCACGTCGAGCATACCTTCGGTGTCTTCGTAGAACTCAGCGTTCCCATCGAACATATTTCTGCTGCGGCTGAGCAGCGGACCGACGCCGATGAAGCGGGACACTCCCGCGCGCTTCACCAAAGCCGCTATCTCGCGGTATACGGCCTCCTCTTGTCCGCATTCATGGTGCAGGTCGCTGAGTATTAGTGTGGCGCTCTGTCCCGGGGTCTTTCGGCGCCGCATAAAGTCAAGCGCCGGTCGCAGCGAGGAGAAGTCGGAAGTATAGGAGTCGTGGATCAGCGAGCAGCCGTTCACTCCTTCTGTCACGTTCAGGCGTGTGCCTATCTTGTGCAGTTGAGGGAAGCGGGCGGCGATCACATCGGCATCGATCCCCTGGTGAATCATGAATGCCAGCGCGTTGGCTGCATTCTCTATGTCGGCGTCTCCGTTAAGAGGAGCGCGGAATGCGCCTGATTTGTCACCATGACGCCATTCTATCCGGCATTCGTCGCCGGCAGATGGATATGCGGATATCTGAAGTTCCGCTTTCGGATTTCCCCGCAGACTCCACCTCAGCCTCCCGATACCGGGTGAGATGCTGTCAACTGCGGTGTCGATATTTTCATAGTCGGCGCAATATATTACAGTGTTAGCGTTGGATGCAGAGGTGAGAAGCGCTTTCTCATTGGCTTTTTCCTCCATCGACGAGAAACCTTCGGAATGAGCGTCTCCGATGTTGGTGATGATTACCGCATCGGGGTTGATGCATTCGGCAAGAGCCTGCATCTCACCTTTATGGGAGATTCCGGCCTCGATCACGGCAAGTCTCGCGTCGTCATCAATCTCCCACATCGACAGTGGCACTCCTATCTGCGAATTGAAACTGCGGGGACTCCGGGATATGTCTGAGAGAGGCTCCATCAGCTGGAAAATCCATTCCTTGAGTGTGGTTTTGCCTCGGCTTCCCGTTATGGCGAGAATCTTTCCGTTGAAACTGTCGCGGCGCCCGGCGATTTTCTGGAGTGCTTCCACCGTATTGTCAGTGATGAGAATATATGCCCCCGGTGCCTCTTCCATGTCGGCGGGTATGCGGTTGGCTACAAAGCAACGTACTCCGCGGTCATACAGACTCCGCATGTAGCGGTGTCCGTCGTTTCCTGCGGTTGGTATGGCGAAGAAAAGTGTGCTTCCCGGGTCGCCAAGCGACCTTGAGTCAGTCAGCAGTTCCCGGATTTCCACCTCTTTTTCCGGTGTGGCAACGCCGAGAATGCCTGCTATTTCCGATATGCTCAGTTTCATAACAGTATGTGGGTAATATGACCCGGATCTCCCAGATATGGAAGCAGGGTCGAAACATCCTGCAAAATTACAATTTTTTTATCATGTAGTACTATAAGAAACGGTTTAAATGTGATTCAGTAAAATTTAAAACAGCTTCTTGGAAGGGGCGGGTACAAATAAAAAAACGACGCGTATCACTACGCATCGGCTTTCCGGCTCACCCCGAAATCCTTCGAGGATTAACCATGTCCTAATTCTAATTTATTAATCCATAACTTTACTAATGCAACAATAAATTGTCAATGAAACGATATATGCGATTTTCCTTATTTCTTCCGGAACTCAATCCGGAAGCCTATTCTATCTGTCTGCCTATGAAACGCGGCTATCCTTGCCGCACTTGTCAAATACAATGCAAAATTAGCAAATCTTTGCAAATTCACCAAATATTTTCGAGAAAAATTTTAACAAATCGGCCCAAAACTGGCATTTTTTATCATTATTCCTTTCTCGCTTTGGTTAAAAGATCGATTTCTCGACTTGCGGGTTACACGACCGCAAGGTCTTTTCAGAAGTGTCAAAGACTGTCAGAATGATGTGTATCTTGCCGATATTTCTTTCAGCCATTCGAGATCGTTGCCGACTGGTACGGAGCGGTCGATGGCCACAGGCACGACCGAGATGATGCCGTGACTCAGGCACCATTCGTCGGTAAGCTCGTTTTCCGGCTCTTCATTCTCGAATTTTCCGGTCAGCCAGTAAAATTTGTTGCCGTGCGGGTCGGTGTATTCCTTGTATTCGTCATTCCAGTGTCCTCGGCATGGTACGGCAAGCCGCATGTCGGCAGGGACGCTTCCGATGTCAGGCACATTTACATTCAGGCATATTCCCCGGGGAAGTCCCCGTTCAAGAATCATGGGCACGAGTGTGTCGATGGCGCGGAGGCATGGCGTGAAATCAGCATCGGGGGCATGGTCAGTGAGCGAAAATCCAACGGCCGGGATCCCGAACGCACATCCTTCCATCACCGCTCCCATCGTGCCGGAATACAGTACGTTGATTGACGCGTTAGAGCCGTGGTTGATTCCGGCCACCACCATGTCGGGCATCCGGTCCAGTATATGGTGCATCGACAGTTTGACGCAGTCCACCGGCGTGCCTCCCGCCTTATAGAGCTTTGCTCCGTGATAGTCATCGAGGCGCGTGACGTGAATCGGTCCGTTTACAGTGATTGCCATCGACTGCCCGCTGCGGGGAGCGTCGGGGCATACCGCCACCACATCTCCGTATGGCAGCAGTCTGTCTATCAACACGTGGAGTCCGGATGCCTGGTAGCTGTCGTCGTTGCTTACCAGAATGAGCGGTCTTGGTTCTGTCATAAATATATATCTTTTTTCGGTTTCAGTTTATTTTTTCCGAGGAGGTATCTTGACGCCACTGCGTAACGGTCCGTGCCGGGGAGTCTGGGAAATATGTCGTCGGCGGGCAGTTCACTGTAAGATTTCTTCATCTTCCGGAAATCGGAATGGGCGCGTAGTATGGCCCGGGCGTTCGGCATGTCGCCCTTCAATAAGAACAATCCGAAAGCCAGTGTGTCCGCAAGTCTGCGGAATAAAAGGATGCGTCTGCCTTTTTGTCGCGGAAGATTCTTGTGGAGCAGCAGGAGATTGTTCCGAAAGTTAAGGTACGTCTTTTCCGGATTCCCCTGATTGAGAGAGGCTCCGCCCACATGATAAACGGCTGAATCGCTGATGGCCACCACCTTCAGTCCGGCGCGCCGTATCCTCACACATAAGTCTATCTCCTCCATGTGGGCGAAGAAGCTGGCGTCGAGTCCTCCCAGTCTGCGGTAGAGGGCCGAGGGCATGGCCATGCAGGCTCCTGAGGCCCAGGCCACCTCGAGGGGGGCTCCGTTGTATTGGCCTTCATCCCGCTCCAGTCTGTCGAAAAGACGGCCGCGGCACCATGGATACCCGAGTGCGTCGATATATCCTCCGGCCGCACCTGCATACTCGAACGAGCTCCGGTCGCGGTAGCTGAGTATCTTGGGCTGCACGGCTCCGACTTCCGGATTGTTTTCCAGAAGGCCGAGCATCGGGCGCCACCAGCCCCGGGTCACCTCGACGTCGGAATTGAGCAGCACCACATAAGGATAATCAAGAGCGGCCACCGCGCGGTTGTATCCTTCGGCAAATCCGAAATTCTCGCCTAACTCCAGCACCTTTACCTCCGGATGGTTCGCATGGATCCAGGCCACCGATCCGTCGGTCGAGCCGTTATCGGCCACTATCAGGTCGGCCTCGTCGCTTACGGTGTGCGCGGAAGCCGCCGGCAGAAATTCCTTCAGCAGCTGGATGCCGTTCCAATTTAGGATTATTACGCCAAGTTTCTTCATCTATTGTTCTTTGGAGAGGTTCTCCGGGGTTATTGTGATTCCGGTGACACGGTTGATGTATTCCGGGTCGAAGGGCGCCTCGATTTTGATGTAGTTCTCGGTAAAGCCGTGCATCGGAGCGCCGGGACGTCCGGGATGTTCCCAGAGCACACGGGCTGCTTCTCCGATATGGCCGTTTACGAACGCGGCATGCTTCTTGTCGGAGAGTGCCGAGAGTCTCCCCGCGCGCAGATGCCTCTCACGTGGATCCACATTGTGTCCGATGGCGAGGGCTTTGGTGCCGGGGCGCTCGGAATATGGAAACACATGCAGACGCGTCACTGGCAGCGACCTGATAAAACTGTATGACCGTTCCCATTCCTCGTCGGTCTCGCCGCGTGCCCCGGCTATTACATCGACTCCGATGAAAGCGTCAGGAATAAGCCGGCGGATCATGTCTATGCGCGATGCGAACAGGGCTGTGTCGTACCGGCGGTTCATCAGGCGTAGCACTGCATCGGAGCCTGACTGTAGCGGGATGTGGAAATGCGGCATGAATTTACGCGATTCTTCAGCAATCCATCGGATCATTTCCTCCGAAAGCAGATTGGGCTCGATCGATGAGATGCGATAGCGTTCCACTCCTTCCACCGTGTCGAGAGCTTTCAGCAGGTCAATCAGTCTTTCGCCCGAGTCGCGCCCGAAGTCTCCTATGTTTACTCCGGTGATGACAATCTCCTTCGCTCCTTCTGATGCGGCCTCGGCTGCGATGGCGGTGATGTCGGCGATTTTGCCGGAACGGGAGCGCCCGCGGGCGTAAGGGATGGTGCAGTAGGTGCAGAAATAGTCGCAGCCATCCTGCACCTTGAGGAAATAGCGTGTGCGGTCGCCCCGCTCGCATGATGGACGGAATTCCTTTATCTCACGGAAGGGTGTGACCTCCACAAGTTGGCAGCGTTCAGCGAGCCATCGGTCGATATAGCGTGTGATCAGCAGCTTCTCGTTGCTTCCGAGCACCATGTCGACACCCTCGATTGCCGCCACCTCCTCCGGCTTAAGCTGTGCGTAACAGCCGGTGGCCACGATTGTCGCCCCGGGCCATTCACGCGCCAGCCGGCGCAGAAGCTGCCGACCTTTCTTGTCGGCCATCTCTGTGACCGAACAGGTGTTCACCACTATAAGATCCGGACGCTCGCCTTCGGCGGCACGCTCCACTCCTCGCTCCGACAGCAGTTTGCCGATGGTGGAGGTTTCCGAAAAATTCAGCTTGCATCCCAGCGTGTGGAACGCCGCTTTTAGATGTCTTGTCTTTTTTTCCATGTCGCGGTGTTGCGCAAAATGTTACAAAATTAATAAGAATTCCCTTTATATAGGTGCAAAATGCGAAAAAAAAGAGGATAATACTTGACAATGCCCCCTTTGATGTATTAACTTTGCATTCGGAAAGCGTACGAGTTGCGCTGAAATTTAACTTTGCATCCCTAAGCGCACGAGTTGCGCTGAAACAATATGAAAGAGAACAAGGAGGTAAAAATCTCTTATTGGGCCGCGCATCTCACCACGATAGTCAGCGTCACGCTGGTGCTGTTGCTGGTGGGGATCATAGCGCTTATATGGCTGAGTGCCGACACGGAGACACGCCGTCTGCGCGAGCGGATAGAGTTGTCGGTGGTGATGGCCGACAGTATTCCCGATACGATGGCCAAAGAACTCGCCGGCCGCATCGCCGGGCAACCCTATTGCAGTTCGGTGACATTTGTGAGCAAGGATCAGGCGTTGCGCAACTGGACCGAGGATACAGGCGAGAATCTCGAGGAACTTTTCGGTGTCAATCCGCTGAGTCCCGAGGTGAACTTCTATGTCAGGGCCGAATATGCGTCTGTCGGCGAGATAGCTAAAATCAGGAAGAGTCTCGAGGCGGTGCCCGGCGTGGCCTCGGTGGCAGCTCCCGATGCCTCCATGGTGGAGGCCATGAACCGCAACATATCGTCGCTGACGTTCATTCTGGGCGCCGTGGCGGTGATCATGCTGGTGATTTCGTTCGTGCTTATAAACAACACCGTGCATCTCACCATCTATTCCCGGCGGTTTTCGATCCATACGATGCAGCTCGTCGGCGCCACCGACGGATTTATCCGGCGCCCGATAGTGATGAACAACATGCTTTGCGGACTTGTCTCGGGGGCGCTTGCAGCCGGAATACTCGCCCTGTCGCTCTGGGCGGCCCGCAGTGGAAATGTGTTCGATATCGCCTCGTTTATCTCGTGGCCTGAACTTTCATTCGTGGCTGGAGGACTCCTGCTTCTCGGAATGCTGCTCTGCGCACTTGCTGCCATGATAGCCTCCAGCAGATATCTTAAGAAAGATTACGACGAGCTTTTCAGATGACTTGATGATTGCCTTGCCAGGGCGACAATGCCTGTGTGATCCGTGAATTTTTAATTAACGTAAATTAATTTAGACAAATTCAATGTCAGGATTTTTCGATTTTTCAAACAATGACATAAAAAAAGTGTCCCGGAGAGACCGTCCTTTCGCCAAAACCAATTTCATGATGATGGCGGGGTGTCTCTTCATGATAGTACTCGGTTTTATACTCATGAGTGGTGGCGGGTCCGACGATCCCGACGTATTCAATCCCGAGATATTCAGCACGCGCCGTATCGTTGTGGGGCCGACAATCACATTCCTCGGCTTTCTGCTGATGGCGTTTGCCATTATATGGACTCCACGTGGCGAGCGTGACAGGACCGGCCGGGAGACGGACCACTCTGTCGACGAGAAATCTGAAAACAACAATCCCGCGTAAATTATGGAATGGTTAGATGCTCTTGTTCTGGGTATAATTCAGGGACTTACGGAATATCTTCCGGTAAGTTCGAGCGGTCATCTCGAGATATTCAAACAGATTCTCGGAGTGGATCTGCCGGATGACCAGAATCTTCAGTTCAACGTTGTGGTTCATGCGGCCACGGTATGCTCCACTCTGGTGGTGCTCTGGCCCATGTTCTCGAAGCTCTGCAGAAGTTTCTTCACATTCCGTCGCGACGCCGATTTCTACTATGTGTGCAAGATTCTGGTGTCGTGTATTCCGGTTGCTATAGTGGGATTCTGTTTCAAGGATTATGTGGAACGTATATTCGGCTCCGGATTGTTCATAGTGGGCGTATGCCTCTGCGTTACGGCCGCTCTTCTTTTCTTTGCTCATGTAAGCGACCTCCGTGCCGCGCGCAACGGCGCCATGCGCGTCGAACCAGCCTCGCGTGGCCGCGACATCACATGGTGGGACGCGCTGATAATCGGCTGTGCCCAGGCCGTCGCCGTGCTGCCGGGCCTTAGCCGCTCCGGTTCGACCATTGCCACCGGTATCCTTCTTGGCGACCGTCGCGACAAGGTGGCTTCCTTCTCGTTCCTTATGGTCATCATACCGATTCTCGGAGAATCGCTGCTTGATCTCAAGGATATGCTTTCGCCCGCTTATGCGGCGGAGACGCAGACCGGTGTGCTGGCTCTTGCGGTAGGATTCGTGTCTGCCTTTGTGGTGGGATGCGCTGCCTGCAGCTGGATGCTGAATCTCGTGAAGAAGGGAAAACTCGTCTGGTTCGCGATCTACTGCGTGCTGATGGGTGTGATCTGTATGTTATGGCAATAATGTGACAAGAAAAGGAATGGATTTCATATCGGGAGAGATCATAGGAATCGACAAGCCTCTGGGCTGGACATCGTTCGATGCGGTGAAACGTCTCCGTGGAGCGCTGCAGAGGCGATTGAATGTCAGGAAGTTCAAGGTAGGCCATGCCGGTACCCTGGATCCGCTTGCCACCGGAGTGCTGGTGGTGTGTACCGGGCGTGCCACCAAGCGTATCGACGAGCTGCAGAACGGCACCAAGGAATACATAGCCGAGATTCGGCTTGGGGCCACCACGCCGAGTTTCGACCTGGAGACCGAAATCGATGCCATCTATCCGTGGGAGCACATCGATGAAGATCAGGTGCGGGGTGTGCTTCCTGCATTTACCGGTCGGGTGATGCAGGTGCCTCCGGTGTTTTCGGCAGTGAAGGTCGATGGCAAACGCGCCTATAAGTTCGCGCGGAAGGGACAGGAGGTAGAGATAAAGGCCAAGCCGCTCGAGATAAGCAAGATTGAGTTGCTGGATCTGGAGGGAGACAAGCTTATTCTGAGGGTGGTTTGCAGCAAGGGTACGTATATCCGGGCGTTGGCGCGGGACATCGGCGTCGCTCTCGGTTCGGGAGCGCATCTGACCGCCTTGCGCCGTACCCGGGTCGGTGACATTCCCGTCGAAGAATGTCTCTCTCTCGACAAGGCTATAGAAATGATAGAATCCTGTCCGCTGGAATTCCCGGAAGGATATCAGGAGTGAAAATCTGCCGCACGTGTGCGGCGACAGAATACAATAATTATGAAACTGTCTCAATTCAAATTCAAACTCCCGGAGGAACGCATAGCTCTTTATCCTTCGGAAAACAGAGACGAAAGCCGTCTGATGGTGGTTGATGCCAAAACCGGTGAAATCAGCCATCATATATTCAAGGAAATAATAAACCTCTTTGATGAGGGTGATGTGATGGTGTTCAACGACACCAAGGTGTTCCCGGCCCGGCTTTACGGCAACAAGGAGAAGACCGGAGCCTGCATAGAGGTGTTCTTGCTCCGCGAACTCAATGCCGAGCACAAGTTATGGGATGTGCTGGTGGAACCCGCAAGAAAGATAAGAATTGGCAATAAATTATATTTCGGAGAGGATGACTCGCTGGTGGCCGAGGTGATAGACAACACCACGTCGCGCGGCCGTACGCTGCGTTTTCTGTACGACGGTCCGCATGATGAGTTCAAGCAGACTCTCTATTCCATGGGAGAGATGCCTATTCCCGAGTATATACGACGCAAATCAGAGCAGCTCGACATGGAGCGCTACCAGTGTATTTATGCGCGCAACGAGGGGGCGGTGATGGCTCCCGCCGCCGGAATGCATTTCAGTCGTGAGTTGATGAAGCGTCTGGAAATAAAGGGAGTGGACCGCGGATTTCTCACCCTGCACTCCGGGCGTGGCAATTTCAAGGAGATAGACGTGGAGGA
>DERZ01000031.1:20888-21711 GCA_002361155.1 Porphyromonadaceae bacterium UBA3327
TTTCAAGGAGATAGACGTGGAGGATCTTACCAAGCATCGCATGGACAGCGAGGAGATGAAGGTGGATGAGACTCTTGTGGAGATTGTCAATGCCGCCAAGGACCGCGGGTCGCGGGTGTGCGCAGTGGGAACCTCGGTGCTCCGCGCTCTTGCCACAGCCGTGTGCATGAACGGACATCTGATGACATTCGAGGGATGGACCAACAAGTTTATTTTTCCACCCTATGATTTCACCGTCTGCAATTCTTTGATTTCCAATTTTCACCTCCCTTACAGCACCATGCTGATGATGGTCACTGCATTCGGCGGCTATGATGTGGTGATGCATGCATACGATGTGGCCATAAAACAGAAATACAATTTCGGAGCATACGGCGATGCAATGCTTATCCTGCGGTAAGCTCCAGATTTGTCCTCTTATTTCCCAAAGGGATTTGACAGACTATTCCGCGGTGCGTTCGGTCAGGGCCGAGCGCACCGCTTGCGCTCTCTCCTCGTCGCTGTTATATGTGCTGCCAAGCACGTCGGGAAAGAAGAAGAGCCTGAACACAAGAAAGAGTATCGCAAGCTTCAACAGAATTATGACCCACAGAGACTTGCCTATGGTCATGCTTTTGAATCCCTCTACATAGAATCGCCATACTCTTACTGGCCATGCTGCCTTGCCGCTGTTCTCTGCTTTCATTTTTTTTCAAAAAAACGGGAAGGTCATAATATTCCCTATAGTGCAAAACTACTAAAAAAGGCCGGTATTTCCAAACAAATTATATGGAAATATCGGTCTATTTATCTAAAAGACAAAAGATTAATTGTCTCCCGACAA
>DERZ01000022.1:0-5578 GCA_002361155.1 Porphyromonadaceae bacterium UBA3327
GCGTCCTCATAGTTGTAACCTTTCCAGGGCATGAATGCAACCTTGAGATTGCGACCGAGCGCGAGTTCACCTTTCTCGGTGGAATATCCCTCGGTGAGTATATCGCCCTTACTTACCCGCTGTCCCTTGGAGCAGACGGGACGGAGGTCGATGGTGGTTCCCTGATTGGTGCGACGGAACTTCGGCAGCCTGTATTCCTTTACCGCAGACTCGAACTGCACGAATTCCTCGTCCGGGGTACGGTCGTAGCGGATACGGATCACCGTGGCGTCCACGTACTCGATCACGCCCTCTCCTTCGGCCATCACCTGAGTGCGGGAGTCCCGTATAAGCTGACCCTCGATACCGGTTCCGACGATCGGAGCCTCACTGCGGAGCAGGGGGACAGCCTGACGCATCATGTTCGATCCCATCAGAGCGCGGTTGGCATCGTCATGCTCGAGGAAGGGGATGAGAGACGCGGCTATAGAGGCAATCTGTATGGGAGCCACGTCCATAAGCTGAAGTTCCTCGGGAGCGACAATCGGAAAGTCGGCTCCGAGACGGGCCTTGACGCGGTTGCGCACGAAAGAACCGTCATCGTTGACCGGAGCGTTGCCCTGGGCGATGGTGTTGCCCTCCTCTATCTCGGCAGTCATGTAGACCACATCGTCGTTGCTGAGGTTCACCCTGCCGCCTTCCACCTTGCGGTAAGGAGTCTCGATGAATCCGAGATTATTGATGTTGGCATAGACGCACAACGATGATATCAGACCGATGTTCGGTCCCTCCGGGGTCTCGATCGGGCAGAGACGTCCGTAGTGGGTGTAGTGCACGTCGCGCACCTCGAAACCCGCACGCTCACGCGACAGACCGCCGGGACCCAGGGCCGAAAGACGGCGCTTGTGGGTGATTTCGGCCAGAGGATTGGTCTGGTCCATAAACTGCGACAGTGCGTTGGTGCCGAAGAAAGTGTTGATCACCGCCGAGATCGTCTTGGCGTTGATAAGGTCGATAGGCTTGAACACTTCGTTGTCGCGCACGTTCATCTTCTCACGGATGGAGCGCGAGATACGCGCGAGTCCGACGCCGAACTGATTGTAGAGCTGCTCGCCGACAGTACGCACCCTGCGGTTGCTGAGGTGGTCGATATCATCCACATCGCTCTTGGCGTTGATAAGACCAATGAGATACTTGATAATCTCTATTATGTCCTCGCGGGTGAGAACCTTCACGTCCATCGGAGTGTCGAGACCGAGTTTCTTGTTTATGCGGTAACGGCCCACTTCTCCGAGGTCGTAGCGCTTCTCGCTGAAGAAAAGGCTCTGGATTACCTCGCGTGCGGATGCGGCATCCGGCGGCTCCGCGTTGCGCAGCTGCCGATAGATATAGCTGACCGCCTCCTGCTCGCTGTTGGCGACGTCCTTCTGAAGTGTGTTGAAAATTATGCTGTAGTCCACGGCGCTGACATTCTCCTTCTCCAGAAGAATAGTCTTGACACCGCTTTCCAGTATCTGTTCCATGTTGTCTTCCGTGACTTCGTTGCCACGGTCCACCACGATTGTGTTGCGCTCATAGGTGGATACCTCGCCGGTATCGGGATCAACGAAATCCTCAAGGCTGCTCACCATCACACGGCCCGCCAATTTGCGGCCGATCACAGCCTGAAGATTGGAGCGGGTAACAGTTATTTCTTCGGCGAGGTCGAAAATCTCGACTATATCCTTGTCCGTCTCGAACCCGATGGCACGGAGAAGAGTAGTGACCGGTAGCTTCTTCTTCCGGTCGATGTATGCGTACATCACATTGTTGATGTCGGTTGCAAACTCGATCCAGCTCCCGCGGAACGGGATGATTCGTGCCGAATAGAGCTTGGTGCCGTTGGCATGCACGCTGTTACCGAAAAACACACCTGGCGAACGGTGGAGCTGCGATACGACAACGCGTTCCGCACCGTTTATCACGAATGTACCCTGTTCCGTCATGTATGGAATCAGGCCGAGATACACGTCCTGGATGGTGGTGTCGAATTCCTCGTGATCGGGATCGGTGCAATAGAGCTTCAGCTTCGCCTTGAGCGGCACGCTGTAGGTGAGCCCTCTCTCGAGACATTCCGCGATGGTATAGCGGGGCGGGTCGATATAATAGTCGAGAAACTCAAGAACGAAGTTGTTACGGGTGTCGGCAATCGGGAAATTCTCCGCGAACACCTTGTAGAGCCCCTGATTCTTGCGTTTTTCCGGTGGAGTGTCAAGCTGCAGGAAATCCCTGAACGACTTAAGCTGCACGTCAAGGAAATCAGGGAAAGGCAGCGGATTTTTAATCGACGCGAAGTTTACACGCGGTTTTTCGGTTAAATTTACTGACATTGGGTGATATATTGGAAAACCATTTCTGTTTCGGACTTGTTGTCTGAGAGCAGACGCGTCCGGATGCCTTTACGGGCAAAAAAATCCGAGCACAAATCGTGCCTTCGGATGTGAAAATTTCCTAAAGACGGTTAATCATGCCTTACGCGCACCGCGCGGACCGCCCCCGTCCGAAGGAGGATATGAACACAAATAGGTTAAGGGCGCTCGAAAGGCGCTCTTAACCCATTTGTGGGATAATGTCTGGTCTTATTTGAGCTCAACCTCGGCACCAGCCTCTTCGAGCTGCTTCTTCAGGCCCTCTGCCTCAGCTTTGGGAAGGCCTTCCTTGATAGTGTTGGGAGCGCCGTCCACGAGTTCCTTAGCCTCCTTGAGGCCAAGACCTGTAAGTTCCTTGACGAGCTTCACAACAGCGAGCTTGCTTGCGCCGGCAGCCTTGAGGATCACGTCGAAGTTGGTCTTCTCCTCTGCTGCGGGTGCGCCGGCTACGGGGCCTGCGGCCACTGCCACTGCGGCTGCGGCGGGTTCGATGCCGTACTCGTTCTTGAGAATCTCGGCGAGTTCGTTGACTTCTTTTACTGTCAGGTTAACAAGCTGTTCTGCAAATGCTTTCAAATCTGCCATTTTCGTATCTATTTTTTATTTTTTTAAACTTTGGTTATTCTCTGTTGGAGAGGGTCTCGAGTATGCCGTGAATCTTGCCGGCACCGCTCTGGAGAGCGCTGATCACGTTCTTAGCAGGCGACTGCAGCAGAGCCACAACGTCGGCGATAAGTTCGTTCTTGCTCTTGATATTCGCGAGGGCCTCCAACTGCTCCTCGCCAATGTATACGGATTCCTCCACGAAGGCTCCCTTCAGCATGGGGAGAGTGTCGTTCTTCTCACGGAACTGCTTGATGAGTTTCGCGGGCGCGTTGCCGACGTTGCTGAGAAGCAGCGTGGTCTCGCCGTGGAGAAGGTCGTAAAGACCTGAATAATCAGTCTCGCTTGCCTCGAATGCCTTCCTGAGAAGAGTGTTCTTCACACAGAGCATCTTTACGTCGGCACCGAAACATGCACGGCGCAACTTGCTCGTCTTCTCGGCGTTGAGGCCGGACGTCTGGGTCAGGTACACACAGCTGTATTCCTTCAGCTGCTCGCCGATATGGGCGATAATCAATGCTTTATCTTCCTTTTTCATTTCTGTTCGGTGTTTAAGGATTATTCAGCAACCGACTTGGGATCGACCTTGACGCCGGGACCCATAGTGCTTGAAAGATAAATGCTCTTGATATATGTGCCTTTTGATGTGGCGGGTTTCAGCTTTATCAGCGTGCTGATGAATTCCTTGGCGTTGTCGCGCATGGCGTCGGCAGCAAACGATACCTTGCCGATCGAAGCGTGCACGATACCGGTTTTGTCGACCTTGAAATCAATCTTACCCTGCTTCACCTCCTTGACGGCCTTTGCAACATCCATGGTTACGGTACCGCTCTTGGGGTTAGGCATAAGTCCGCGGGGGCCGAGGATGCGGCCCAAGGGACCGAGCTTGCCCATCACAGAGGGCTGCGTGATGATCACGTCGACATCTGTCCAGCCTTCCTTGATCTTCTGCAGATATTCATCAAGGCCGACATAGTCAGCACCTGCTTCCTTGGCAGCAGCTTCGGCATCGGGGTTGCAGAGCACAAGCACGCGCACCTGCTTACCGGTACCGTGAGGAAGCGAAACCACGCCGCGTACCATCTGATCGGCCTTGCGCGGATCAACTCCGAGACGGACATCGATATCAAGCGATGCGTCGAACTTCTCGAAAGAAGCCTCCTTCACCTTTTCAGCAGCCTCATTGAGTGTATAAGCCTTCCCGGGATCAATCTTCGATAAAGCCAACTTTTGATTTTTTGTCAGTTTTCCCATTTTCGTGAAGATTTTTAAATGTTTTCAGGGAACGCTCCTTTCACGGAGACACCCATGCTTCTTGCTGTACCAGCTACCATACGCATGGCAGACTCCAGGGTGAAACAGTTCAAATCCGGCATTTTGTCCTGGGCAATTACCTTTACCTGCTCCCATGTGATCTCTGCCACCTTGTTACGGTTCGGCTGCGCGGAGCCGCTCTTCAATTTGGCGACTTCCTTGAGCTGTACCGCCACCGGAGGAGTCTTGACTATGAAGTCAAAGCTCTTGTCGGTGTAGTAGGTGATTACGACAGGAAGAACTTTTCCGGCCTTATCCTGGGTGCGGGCATTGAATTGCTTGCAAAATTCCATGATATTGATACCCTTCGAACCCAGAGCGGGACCGACTGGAGGGGACGGGTTGGCTGCTCCGCCCTTAATCTGTAATTTGATCTGTCCAGCAATTTCTTTTGCCATTGTTTTACTTAGTTTAATTGGTTTAAGGTCGAGTTCATAACGACGCCATGGCGCGTAACATCACCCGGCATCATTCTCTCTCGACCTGCGAATTTTCCAACTCCAAATCAGTGCCGCGGCCAAATATCTTGACCTCGACCTTGATTTTCTTTCTTTCGGGATTAACCTCCTTGATCACTCCGCTGAAACCGCTGAACGGCCCGTAGGTCACTTTCACGGGTTCACCGACCACGAATATTTCCTCCGTGTCGGCAACTGGTTCCAGAGCCTCGTCGGCCGCGCCCAGCATTCTTCTCACCTCGCTTTCGCGGAGGGGCATCGGATCACTGTTCTTTGCCCTGCCGCGCAAAAAATCAATGACATTCGTGGTGTTCCGGAGTTCATATTGCACTTCGCCTGTGAGTATGGCTTCGATAAAGACATACCCCGGGTAAAGATTGCGCTCCTTCAGCACCTTCTTGCCATTGCGCGTGGTGTAAACTTTCTGCGTGGGAATCAAGACTTGTGTCATATAGCGGCCCAGATCCGTGTTCTTGATTGCGGCATCGAGAACTTCCTTGACCTTTGCCTCCTTCCCGGAAATGGCACGCAACACGTACCACCCCTTTTTTAATTGAGCGTCAGCCATTGAATTCCGCGTTTTGAAAGTTTAAAAATTGATACTGTAGATTAATTCCATCAGCAAAGAGAAAATCTTGTCAACTGCCCAGACAAAAACCGCCAGTATAACGGAAGCTACCAGCACCAAGACCGAGCTGTTGACCAAGGCTTTCTGAGATGGCCAAGAAACCTTATACACCAATTCGTTATAAGATTCCTTTATATCTTTGATTAATTTCATTTCCGTCTGGTTTGGCACGGGAAGAAAGACTCGAA
>DERZ01000022.1:5889-6102 GCA_002361155.1 Porphyromonadaceae bacterium UBA3327
TCTACCAACTGAGCTATTCCCGTAATTAAGGGGCCCTCCTACAGGGGAAGACCCCTTTTATATTGCTTATTTCAGTATTCTGATCAGTCCTCGATAACACCTGTGATCTGACCGGAGCCTACTGTGCGACCACCCTCACGGATCGCGAAGCGAAGACCATTATCCATTGCTACCGGAGTAATCAGCTTGACGTCGATCTCAACGTTGTCACCG
>DERZ01000023.1:0-11817 GCA_002361155.1 Porphyromonadaceae bacterium UBA3327
ACCGAGTTCCTTCTTGGCGATGATCGCGCGGTAACGGTTGATGTCCTTGCGGATCAGATAGTCCAGAAGGCTGCGGCGCTGGCCTACAAGCGCTTTGAGCGCGCGGGCGGTGGCGTAGTCCTTGTGGTTCTGCTTCAGGTGCTCGGTGAGGTGCTTGATGCGCTCCGAGAAGAGAGCGATCTGGCTCTCGGGGCTGCCCGTGTCGCCGGGGCCGCTTCCGTAGGTCTCGAAAATCCTCTTCTTTTCTTCTGATGAAAGATGCATGATTGAGAGTGAGTTAAATGATGTTTAATGAATAAGCCTTTCTTCAAAAGCGGTCCGGGAACCTCTCCGGAAGCCTGTATCACTGCGGACTCCGGCTTCCATGCCCGGGTACTTTTCCCGAAAAGCGATGCAAAATTAGCAAAATAATTTGGTAAATCCAAAATTATCAGTTAATTTTGCATCTGCAATGCCGTGGAGGCTCGGTAAAGTGTTGCCGGCTCGGAATTAAATCCGAAGTCGAAAGCCGCCTTCCGGTGCGATAAACAGTTAATTTACAAATAAATGTACGCTATCGTAGAAATCAAGGGACAGCAGTTCAAGGCCGAGGAAGGCAAGTTCCTGTATGTCCACCATCTCGGCGCGGATGTGAAGGAAGGCGAGGCTGTAAGCTTCGACAAGGTTCTTCTTCTCGATGTCGACGGCGATGTCAAAGTCGGCGCACCTGCCGTGGAAGGTGCCAAGGTGGAGTGCGAGGTTCTCGTGCCCCTCGTTAAAGGAGACAAGGTGATTGTGTTCAAGAAGCGCCGCCGCAAAGGCTACCGCCGCCTCAACGGACACCGTCAGCAGTTCTCCAAAGTGATGATCAAGAAAATAGTAACCGCATAACCGAAAAGAAGAAATGGCACATAAAAAAGGTGTCGGTAGTTCTAAGAACGGCCGCGAATCACATAGCAAACGACTTGGAGTGAAAATTTTTGGTGGTGCGAACTGTAAAGCCGGCAACATCATCAAGCGTCAGCGCGGCACAGCGCATCATCCCGGCCTCAACGTAGGCATGGGCAGGGACCACACGATCTTCGCCCTTATCGACGGCAAGGTGGTATTCACCACCGGCAAGGAGGGTCGCAAATACATCAATGTGGAGCCCCACGCCGCCAACTGAACGGAAACGGCTCTTTCCCGATCTGCAGCGACGGGATGAGAAAAGAAGAAAAAAACAGGAGTGGACCGAACGGTTCACTCCTGTTTTTTGTTTTGTGGTTAGTGGTTTTTTAGTTAAATTTGCAATAATTAACCGTTAGGCATTGAATGGGAGATAATAAGGCTGATGATAAGAAGGTTGTGAAGAAGCACGCGATTCGTTCCGGATGGATCCGCATCCCTCTTAAGGTGTTGATGTGGATTCTTGTTTTCATGCTTGTACCTCCGGTGCTTGTTTACCTCCCCCCGGTACAGGACCTGGCTGTGAAAATCGCGGTAAATGTGGTCCGGAGCAGTACCGGCATGACTGTCGGCGTGGGCAAGCTGCGCCTGAAGTTTCCGCTCGACGTCTCGCTGCGTGATGTATATGTCCTTACGGAAAAGGGAGACACCATGGCCCGTGCTGGAGAGGCGCTGGCCGATGTGAAGCTGCTGCCCCTTCTCCGGCTTGACATCGACATCAACCGTCTGCTGCTCCGTCAGGGTTACTACGCAATGGCTTCGGAGGACTCGTCGATGCTTGTCGGCATCCATGCAGGCTTGCTTGAAGTCGACGACAGGAGTTCGTTCAGTCTTGCTAAGAACGAGATAATCCTCAACAAGGCGAAATTGCGCGACGGCAGGCTCAGTCTCTACATGAATGTATGGAAAGAGAAGTCAGCCTCAGTCGACACGACCGCCTCCACCGCGTTCCTGATCAAAGCCAAGGACCTGAAGATAGAAAACTTCAATTTCGGCATGTCGATGCTTCCCGTGATCGACACTCTCGGAGTCGACATGCGCAATGTGGAAATTGCCGACGCTACCGTGGACCTGCGCGAGAATCTCGTTAAATGGAGGCGGGCTGACGTGAGCGACGGCACATTCCGGTATCTCACCCCTGACGAAGAATGGATAAAGTCGCATCCCGAACCGCCGTCGAAACCATCTTCCGGCCCTCCGATGCGTATAATGGGTGACAGTATATCGCTCCAGCGCGTCTCGGGACTCTACGCCATAAAAGGTGCCAGTCCCGCCGCGGGATTCGATCCTTCCTATATATCCGTGTCCGGCGTCGCCATAGGTATGAGGAACTTCTACAACGAGGGGAGTGTCGTGCGTCTTCCGCTCACGCGTCTCTCGGCTCTGGAGCGCAGCGGTCTGCAGATAGTGGAGGGAAGGGGCCTGATAGGTGTGGACTCTGTCGGTCTGACCCTCGGCGACATCAGTGTAAAGACTCTCTTCTCGACAGTCCGGGCCGATGCGGGCCTTCCGTTCGCGACAATGGCGCTCGGGCCGGGCGCGCCAATGTCGGTAAAGGCCGACGGCCGTCTCGGTCTTCCCGACATCGAGTCGTTTATGCCCTCTCTCAAGGAATTCACATCGAGAATACCGGCGCGGCGCCCGCTTGATTTCGATATCGATGCCAACGGCACCGTGGAGAATCTTGTGATAGACCGTCTGCGCGCCGAGATGCCGGAGGTGCTCCGCCTTGAGGCCGACGGATATGCGCGGAACCTGCTCGACCTGAAAAAACTCCAGGCCGACGTTACGTTCGACGGCAGACTCTATAGCCCCCGGGTGGCCGACAGCTTTCTGTCCGGGACAGGAGTGGAGTTGCCGGCATTCACCATCAAGGGCAGCGCCGGAGTGCTCCGCGATTCATACCACGCTGACTTCCGGCTTCTCAGCGACGCCGGGGACATCGCCGCCGACGGCCGCGTAAGCCTCGGCCCCGAGACCTATAGCGCAGACATCGGCCTGAGGGAATTCGATGTGGCCCGTTTCTATCCCGCTCCTGGCATAGGAAGAGTGTCGGCCACAATCCGCGCCACCGGCGCCGGATTCAATCCTCTTTCCGGCCATGCGGTGACTGATGCGCTTGTAAATATCTCGCGGATCAGATACAGGGACCGCGACCTCTCCGACATAACGGCCGATGTCATTCTTGACAACGGCGGCAATCTCTCCCTCTGTCTCAACAGCCCTAACCAGGGACTCGATTTCGACATAGAGGGCACCGGTACCATCCGTCCCGACAACTATGCGTTCGACATAGCCGCACGCCTCCGCGACGTGGACCTGTGGAGTCTCGGACTCACAGACAATGTCTGTGCCGGCAAGGGCGACATCTACCTCAAGGGAACCGCCAGTCCCGGCAGATGGGTCTACGACGTCAGTCTCAAGGCCAACGGCGTGGACTGGAACCTCCCAGGCAATTACATCCATCTGCCCGGAGGCTTCACTGCCGATGTGAAGACCGACTCTTTCAGCACCGAGGTGAATCTGAACTCTCTGCTCACCACCGTGAACTTCCGCAGCCCCTCCGGTCTGCCGCGTCTGATTTCCGGGTTTGGCGCCGCGTCAGACTCAGTGCTTCGTCAGATAGAACGGAAGAATTTGGCTGTCAATGAACTGCGGGAGACATTGCCCCCGTTCACACTCGATGTCAATGCCTCCGGCCGCGGACTTCTCGCGCAGTTCCTGCATCCGCAGGGGTTGAGTCTCGATACCATCTACGGAACCATCGCATGCGACTCCATGATACGGGGCGATATCACTGCGATGGACTTCCGCTCGTCGGCCGTCAACCTCGACACGATGACCCTTACGCTGAAGGAGCGCGGAAAACTCCTCGACTATCGCGCTCACATAGGCAACCGCAAGGGAACCTTCGATGAATTCGCGCAGGTGAACCTCAACGGCTATCTGGGCCACAACCGTCTCGGAGCATTCCTCAACCAAAGGGACCTCCAGGGTAAGACCGGCTACAGGCTCGGTCTTACCGCTGCGCTGATGGATTCCGTATTGACCGTCCACCTCACCCCGCTAAAGGCCACCATCGCTTATCTGCCGTGGACCATCAACGACGATAACTACGTGGACTATCACCTATACTCTCACAAAATCTACGCCAACCTCCTGGCCAGGAGCGCCGAGAGCAGTGTCATGGCCAGGACGGAGAGCGGGGAGTTCGGCGACCAGCAGCTCAGACTCAAGATCGATAACCTTAAGATCCAGGATTTCCTGAGCATGTCGGTGTTCGCGCCGCCGCTTACGGCCTCGGTCAGCACCGATCTCGCCGTGGGATACCGCGACAACCGGCTTCTGGGCAAAGGCACTGTCGGAGTGAAAGGGTTTACATACAACAATATCGGAATCGGAGATCTGGATCTCTGGCTTGACGCCGGTTACGGTTTCGGAGGCAGTACCGACGTGAAGGCCTCGATGAATGTCAACGGCGAAAAGGCCATGAGTCTCTACGCAAACATGAGTCCCGATGAAAACCAGGGCATGAAGGTGGATTCGGTGGGGCTGACGCTCACCCGCTTCCCGCTGAAAGTGGCCAATCCGTTCCTCGGTGGCACCACTCTGCTGTCGGGCTTCCTCAACGGCGACATGACTATGGGCGGCAAGTTTTCAGCCCCTGTGCTCAACGGAGAACTCGCATTCGACTCGGTGGCCGTAAAAATCCCGCAGTTCGGCGTGAGCCTTAATCTCCCCGAGTCGCCGGTGACAGTCGCCGACAATGTGCTGACATTTTCCGATTTCGAAATCACGGCAGCCAATTCCAGTCCGCTTTCCATCAACGGTACGGTCAATGCCAGGAAGTTCTCCGACATAAGGATGGACCTCGGCGCCCAGGCCCGCAATTTCCAGCTTCTCAACAGCGACAAGCGCTCGCGCGCCGATCTTTATGGAAAAGTGTTTCTTGATGTCGACGCCAAAGTGAAGGGTCCTCTGTCGCGGCTGTTCATCAGCGGCGATGTAGACCTGCTCGGCACCACCGACGCCACCTACCGCCTCAACATGGATCCCAACGCGCTGGCAGCCGAAGAGCAGTCGGGCGTGGTCAGGTTCGTCAATTTCAACGATTCGACCCAGGTGGCTGATGCAGATTCGATAGCCGAGTCTCCACTCAATATGATCATCAACGCCGGTCTCGTCATTTCTCCCGGCACGCAGGTGCAGGTGATACTCTCATCCAACGGCACCGACAAGGTGGAACTGCAGCCCACGGCCGACCTCCACTACCGCCAGAACTATATGGGCGACATGACACTCAACGGCACGCTCACGCTGGGCAACGGTTTCGTGAGATATTCCGTCCCGGTGATCGGGGAGAAGATGTTCATCTTCGATCCGGCAAGCACCCTGCGATGGAATGGTCCGGTGGCCAATCCCATCCTCAACATCACCGCCTTCGACGAGATGAAAGCCAATGTGACAAGCGGAAGCAACTCCCGTCTGGTCAACTTTATCGTCACGCTCCATGCCACCGACGAACTCAACAAGCTCAAGGCATCGTTCGACCTCTCCACCAACGACGACCTCACCATCCAGAACGAGCTGCAGAGCATGAGTCCCGACCAGCGGCAGACCCAGGCCATGAACATGCTGCTCTACGGACAGTACATCGGCGCCAACACAAAGGCTAACGTCAACAGCGGCAACGCTCTCTACGGATTCCTTGAGTCGAGACTCAACTCCATGGCCGCCAAATATGTGCGTGGTGTGGATCTCTCGTTCGGAATAAACCAGTACGACCGCTCGGTCAACGGTTCGCGGAGCGCCCAGACCAGCTACAGCTACCAGGTCTCGAAATCGCTTTTCAACAACCGGTTCAAGATTCGTGTCGGAGGAAACTATTCCACCGACGCATCACCCGACGAGAACCTCGCTCAGAACATCGTGAGCGATGTCTCGCTCGAATACATCATCCGCCAGACACAGACATCAAATATGTCGGTGCGTCTGTTCCGCCACGCCGGCTATGAGAGCATTCTCGAAGGCGAAGTGATAGAGACCGGTGTCGGTTTCGTCTACAAGCGCCGTCTCGACACGCTGCTCAACTTCTTTGGCTTCGGGCGCAGAAAGAGCAGTCAGGAACCACTCAGACAGGATTCGACGGGACTTGTTCCGGCCGACTCCGTAACCAGACAGAGGATTGATACCAATGAAGATGAATGACCGTAACATATTCCGAAGCGGGCTGCGTGCCGCAGCTCTGATCATCCCGGCAATCCTGGCGGCGGCTCTGCTGTTGCCATCCTGTTCCACCACGAAGCGTCTCGGCGACGGCGAGATCCTCTACAACGGGATGAAGCTGCGGGTACATCCCGCCGACAATGAGAAAATTCCTGAAGGGGTGATGTCGGACCTGACGTCATCGGTCAACGTAAAGCCGAACAACGCCATTCCGCTGCTTACGCCTTATCGCCGTTATCCTTTCCCGCTCGGCCTGTGGGTGTGGAATATGTGGCCCGATTCGGTGCGCGGCGTGAAACGCTGGCTATACGACTGGCTCGCCGACGCGCCGGTGCTCATCAGCAATGTGCGCCCCGACACCAGGACACGAATGCTGGAGACCGTGCTCGAGAACAACGGATATTTCGGATCTAAGGCAAGCTATGAGCTTCGTCCGCTGAAGAACCCTAAGATTGCCAATGTGATTTATGATGTCGACGTGACGAGACCATATCTCCTCGATTCCATAATATATCTCGAAGACACGGACCCCGCGCGGCATTTCATCGATTCGATGGCGAGAAAGAGCAAGTATCTCGTCAGGGGAGAGCGTTTCTGCGTCGACTCCCTTAAGAGTGAGCGTGTGCGTATCGCCAATGCCATGCGTAACAAGGGTTATTATTATTTCCGTCCGGAGTATATAGAATATCTGGCCGACACGCTTCTTTCCCCCTATGCCGTGGCCCTCAAGATGACTGTGGCGGAGAATACTCCCGACATAGCCATGAGGAGATTCCGCACGCGCAACATAGTCACCACCGTGATGCGGCGCAGCGGCAGCGACACCGGGACCCCCGACACCATGCAGACAGACAAGGGGGAACTGATAGTGTACCGTCCCGCCAGACTGCGTCCCGATCTCGTGCCGGGATGCATCACGTTCCGCAAGGGAAAATATTTCTCCGTGCGCGACATGGACCGCACCCAGACACGTCTTTCACGCCTCGGCATATTCAGCAACATCCAGATGCAGGCTGTCCCGGCCGACACCTCTCCCGGATGCGACGAACTCGATCTCTATATCGCCTGCCAGTTCGACCGTCCGATGGAAGCATCGATCGAGGCGAACCTGACCTCGACATCCAACAGCTATTTAGGTCCGGGACTCGTTTTCAGCGTGAGCAACAACAATGTGTTCGGAGGTGCCGAAAGACTCAGTGTCCAGCTCAAGGGCAGCTACGAATGGCAGACCGGTTCGGGACGCAGCAACATCTTCAATTCATACGAGGTGGGTCTGAACGCGTCGCTGGCTTTCCCCAGACTGCTCGCCCCCAGGTTCGTGCGCCGCACACACAGAGATCTCAACTGGACAACGGTGGATCTCGGGGTGGATCTCCTGAACCGTCCCCACTTCTTCCGCATGGCGCAGTTCCATGCCGGAATATCATACGAATGGAACTATTCGCGGCGTGCTTCGAACCAGTTCACGCCTTTCAGGCTTACATTCTCCAAGCTGATACGCACCACTCATGAGTTCGACTCCATCATGGGGCAGAATCCCGCTGTGGCCCTCAGTTTTCAAAGCCAGTTCATTCCGGAGATGAACTATACCTACAATTATGAGCGCTGGCTCGAGCGGTCGCGGGACAACGGCTTCAACTTCACTCTCAATCTCAAGGAGGGAGGAAATATCTTCTGGGCTCTCTGGCGTGCCTGCGGAGTTAAGGGGGAGAAGAAGATGTTCGGCATGCCCTTCTCGCAGTTTATCAAAGGGCAGGCGCAACTTGTCTATTCGCGGAGACTGGTCCGCGGAACGGAGCACTGGCTTGTGTCGCGATTACTCGTCGGGGCGGAGCATGCCTACGGCAACTCTTCGCAGGTGCCATACGCCGAACAGTTCTACATCGGAGGCGCCAATTCAATACGTGCCTTCACCGTGCGCTCTCTCGGCCCGGGCAGCTACCATGCGCCCAAGATGGATGAGAACGGCTATTTCGACCAGACAGGTACATTCAAACTCGAGTTCAATACGGAATACAGGTTCCCTCTGATCAGCATTCTTCATGGCGCGCTTTTCCTTGATGCCGGAAATATATGGCTGCTCAAGGATGACCCGTTGCGACCGGGAGGTCTGCTGACTCGCAAAAATTTCTGGCGCGACATAGCGCTCGGTACCGGCGTGGGCCTGCGTGTGGATTTCGGCATGATGGTGATCCGCGGTGACCTCGGCTATGGCCTTCATGCTCCGTACGACACCGGAGTGCCGGGATATTTCAACATCCCTTTCAAGAAGGCGTTCGCGTTCCACCTTGCCATCGGTTATCCGTTCTGATACAAACCGATGCAAGGCTGTTCCGGAATGGCCCGCTTTCAGGCCGTTCCGATACTATTCGTTCAGAGATACAGACCATGAAAAGATTCAGCCGAAAAGAGCGAAACGGAGCCATAGCCGTTTTTTTAACTGCGGTGGGGCTAACTGTGGCCGGTTTCTGCGTGCGCAACCGGATAGTACCCGCTTCCGCCCCCGTGGCCGGCGAGCGGATAATTTTTCAGGCCGACTCCGTGGCCCCGGAGACAAGTGACTGTGAAACAAACAAACGGGATTCCCACACCAGAAGATCCCGCAGTAAAAAATCCACCGCTCCGGCACCAGCCCCACGCGACTTCCTGAACGAACCGATAGCGACCGGGCCGTCCTCGGAATAAGCGCGACCGCTCCTTCGCGCTCCCTGTGGGTTTAGGATAATATGATCGCAGCAACGTCAGAGGTTGCACAGTAGAGTCAGTCTATGCAGACTCCATAAACCGGAGTCTGCATAGACATTTTCTTACAGATTGCAGATGCGTCCCGACATAATGCAGGCATCAGTACTGAATTCCCTGATAAAGAAATAGAAGGGGCGGTCAACCTTAACGGTTATCTTCTGGATTTCCATCGGTCCGGGTGCGATAGGATCCATGCTGCCCGAGGTGATGGTTGCTGCTTCGGCTCCTGTCTCGTTCAGGGTGAAAGATACGGACTGATTATATTGGATACCGCCCGTGACGGGTTTGGTGAACATCGTGAGGCCCGGCAGGGTAAGTCCTCCGAGATTCATAGCCGAAAGCATGTTGTTCAGGTTGTGGCTGTTCTCTGCCGAAAACTTGGGCAGGAACGCTTTTACAGATGCTTTGGCGTACATCTTACGGAGATTGGCAATTCTTTCTGCTGTCAGCCTGTCTCCTTCGTTTTCCGCTGTTACGTTTTCTGCAGGAAGGATAATCTCCAGTCTGAAAGCCTTGTTGCCGAAGGAGAGAGTGAAGCATTCATACGCGTTGTCGGAGGCATATAGTCCTTCGGTGAAATCAGATTCCATGGTGAGAGGAGAAGAGTCCCCGTCAAGCCCATGGAAGACAGCGGCTTTGGTGCGTGAACTGTCGAAAATGTCGTCACTCCATTTCCCCTTGAAATACATGCTGTTCAGCAATATTGCGTACGTGGACGGATTAACGTCCTTGAAGTGTCCGGTAATCTTGTTGTCGGTGTTCGACGCGCACCAGTCGTTGAGTGCTTTGAGCGTGGCTTCCGTATTGCTGAAATCAACATGCTTGGTAGAGGCAAGATACTTTGATGTCACAATGTCCGAGAACTCATTTGTAAGCTTGAGGTTGTAACCGCTGTTCACCCAGATGGAGTTTTCCAGACTGAATGATGATGTATTGTCCGCCACCGGGAGTTTTTCGAGCAGGACTTTTGAAAGTTCGTTGAGGCTTTCGATATCATCGACACCGAGATATTTGCAATACTCTTTTATTATATTCTCGTCGGAAGCGTTTGCCGCCATTGAGAAGACCATGGCGGCAGAGAGAGGAGAGACGACTACATTTTTATTGTCGCTGATTCCGGCTCTGCTGGCGCATTCAGCCATATCGATTGTGAACCGTGAATAAAAATCCACAAGTCCGTCAGCGGCGGCGCGGGTTTTTTCAGTGAGATTTATTTCCTTTCTCGGTGCGGGTTTACCGTCCGGATTATCCGGTCCATCCTGCGAGCATGATGTTGCCATTCCGGTCATGACAAGCAGTCCGGCAGTCAGTGCATAGATTCCTTTAGTTTTCATATTCTATATAGTTAAACGGTTATGTTTTTATACATTGATGACTCAGTCTTCAATTGTTCCATGAATAGCAGTAATGCTGAATATTGAAATTGTATCCACCCGCGTTCCAATCTGATGTGGGATAATAAAATGTATTATCGTATGCTCCTGACCATCCCCAGTTCATAGATATACCTCTGGAATCAACAGATGATTGATATAATTCACGGGTATACGCATATTTTATTATATTCCCATTCTCATCCTTCATATCTGCAATCCAACGGTCAACTGTTCCCGGAGGAAGGGGATCTCTTTTTAATCCGAATAGGTATCGATAAGTTTTTGTTGTGTGCTTATATTGGTCTATTATGAAACTGTGAGCAACTACCTGTTCAGAAGGAGATCCGTCCGACTTTTCGTTAGATGCAGCGTAAGCGATAAGAGGATATCCCTGATTTTTAATAGATTTTATTATTTTTGCGTAATCAATGGGTGTTCTCTTAAATTGAATTCCGTAAGTATCTGATAGGAATGAAATGCAATTGGCTTCTTTTGTTGAAGTGCCGTTAAGGCCGTATGAACTGTCAAGAGACCTGCCAGTTTCTCCTATTAGTAAAGCACTCTCGTTTGTTCCGGGTTCATAGTAGAACCTTGCCATTTTATTCCATACCTCAGAATTATAGTCTATGAATATATAATCAGAAATATATCCGTTGCCATTCGAAAGAATTCTGGCTCCGCTTGGAGATTTTTCTGGAATACCGTCTTTAAAGTGCGTAAAGTAAAGATATTGAGCAACAGCAATAGGTGTACATCCTGCTAAGCTAAGTTCTTGTTTATTTGTATCAATTGATAAGACAAATTTAGCGTATGCATTCCATGGATAGCTTTGCCCCCATTTTGTTTGTATCAGTTTGGGAGAAGTGTAAGTTTCGGATCCGACTTCTTCGTATTCGATTTGTACCCATCTGCCGGGAGGTAAATCTGATTCATTAACTTTGACTCTTTCATCACCTTTTCCAATCGCAGTTATCTCGGCTTTAACAATATCTTTTTCTGATAATGCCAAGTTGCTCCAAGACGGGTGGACATAATTTGGTTGTGTTTTTAAGATTTCTCTGACTTCCTTGGCATTTTCCATAATGAGGAATCTGAGGTTGTCGGGAAATGAGGGAGAATTCATATCAAAATTCCCCTCTTCTGAAGAGAACAAAACCATGTTCGTAGCTTTCGATGCCGAATATATTTCCCATCCATTCTCGTATTGGGCTATATAAAGCAACGTATCCCCGTTAATGATATATGGAGTAAGGGAAAACTTTTTCATTGCGCGAGTAGCCTTTTCGGAACTTCTGTATCCGCCGAAATGAGAGGCTATTATGTTGATTGCTATCTCTTTTTGAATCCCGGAATATTCGGAATCAAGGGATGTTGGTTCTATAAGGGGACTTCTATCGAAATCCTCGTTAGTGCAGCCGCTTAATAGAATGACTGCAAGAATGAAATGGACAAGTCGATTCATAGGTTATGTATTATAGGATTGAAAATAAATCAGCTATGTTTTTCTGCAAAGTTAATCAATTTTAACTTTGAAAGCAAATAT
>DERZ01000023.1:12078-12485 GCA_002361155.1 Porphyromonadaceae bacterium UBA3327
ATTTTAACTTTGAAAGCAAATATTTATCCAAAAAAATATGCATGTTTTGTGATACAGTTTTTAAATATTGTTTTTGAACAGTGTTTAGTGTTATATAATCCTGATATGAAAGATTTTTTATGCCTCATAAGTCGGTATTATAGTCGGATCTTGGAAGATTATTTTGCCATACATTCCTATAATACCATTGTCGGCGTGGAGAAATCAAGTTCTACGAAACCAGCTAAATGTTAAATTTGATAAAAACATATATTCTAACCGAGTGAATAGAGAAAAATTCGTTTTCCGGCATAAAGTATATGTTATGTAGCATCCGGTTGATATTTTTTTTGTAATTTTGCGGTGAAAAAAGAACGGTAAAGAATTATACATTGATGCAGGACATCCGTAATATCGCGATTATCGCG
>DERZ01000023.1:12863-12995 GCA_002361155.1 Porphyromonadaceae bacterium UBA3327
GAACTTATCCTCGACAACAACGACCTGGAGCGGGAGAGGGGAATCACAATTCTCTCTAAAAACGTGTCGATCAACTACAAGGGGACCAAAATAAATATCATAGACACGCCGGGACACGCCGACTTCGGCGGC
>DERZ01000045.1 GCA_002361155.1 Porphyromonadaceae bacterium UBA3327
GTAATGGACAACATACGTCTTCAAGGATAATCTGAAATAAGTGAACAACCGATGAGAAAACTGATTTTTGCACTGGCGATAATCATGACGACAATGGCAGCACAGGCAAAGACCCTGATAGTCTATTACAGCTACACGAATAACGTGGAGCGCATTGTCAACGAACTCTACAATCAGATTGAGGCGGATGTCATCGAGATAGAACCTGCTGAAAAGGGACTCGACTATGCCGCCGACAACTATGCCATAGGCAGCTCGCAGATAGCGGCTATACGCAGCAATCCCGACGATGCCGCATCCTATCCGGCAATCGACCATGTTGATGTCGATCTGTCGCAATACTCCACCTTCATAATCGGTGCACCTTTATGGTGGAGCAATATGGCCGCGCCACTTCAGACGTTCCTTTTCCACTATGGCAAAGAAATGGCCGGCAAGAATATCGGACTGATCGTGTCAAGCGCAAGCAGCGGTATAAGCGGGGTTGAAAGCGATGCGAAAAGGCTAATTCCCGACGGTAAATTTCTTTCTCCGAGCCTTTGGATCCGAAGTTCCCAGACCTCCAATGCCAAATCTTTGATGCAGGACTGGCTTCAAGCCATTGACTACAACAACCTGACCTCCGGCATTGAAAACATAAGCAACGATAAGGATGTCCGGTTTACGGCATACACGCTTTCCGGTTCACGTTTGCTGTCAAATACCGAATCAACTGAGGCTCTCCCCAAAGGCCTTTATATCATTAACGGGAAGAAAACGGTTATCGGCAAATAAACGGCAAATAAACGTATATTATGGCCCCCTTTGGCAGCCGAAATTTTGGGAAATTGAAGGCGATTTATATTGACCTCGTATTTTACAACTCTTACTATCGTTTAAATTTGAATACTTACTTAAGCAATGGTTGCAAAAATCGTCAACACTATCCGGCAACAAACCATTCAGGCTCGCGTCGGGCTGAGCACTTCTTTTTGAATAAAGGGGCTATCAGTTTATATTTCAGGCCACCGAAGTGACGGGCATTCTCTGGGCACACAGCAATACACCGACCACAGGAAATGCACTTTTCCGGGTCTGTGATACGCGGATTGTTTAAGTCTATCGCTCCTGTCGGACATTCGTGCGAGCACTTCCCGCATTTATTGCATTTATTCTTATTGGTCTTTGGTATCAAGGGTATTGCGGCGGGTGTCTTGTAGGGACGATTGCCCTTTACGGAACTCATGTCAAATGACAGTTCTCTGTCGAACGACTTGTTGACATCAGAAGAAAAATCAGCGATTTTCTTCAGGTCGTCGGCATCGGGGCGCAAAGCGGCAACTTTAGGGAAGATGCTGTGCTGAGCCACGAATGCTGCCGCAGCTATAATATTGAATCCGTTGTCGTTCAGTAAGTCACAAAGTTCAATAAGAGCATCGTCATAATCACGATTGCCATAAACGACAATAGCCACACATTTTTGACCCGATCCGATGATTTTTTTGAATTTTTCAGCGGCAACGACAGGTATCCTGCCGGCATAGACCGGAGCCGCAAATATGACTATGTCATCTTTCGCAGGATTCACTGTCCTGGCGATGCGGGAGGGAGTGATATTATGATGTAGAACTTCTTGTCTGAGGTTGTCTGCGACGGCCTTTACAATTTTTTCTGTAGTGTTTGAGGCGCTGAAGTAATATGTATGAACCATAGAAAAATACCTTATTTGAATTGAATTCACATTATTTATATCCGGAGGCGGAGAAGGGTCCAGAGGATGGTGATGAGGGTTACGCCCGTGTCGGCGAAGACTGCCGCCCAAAGGGTCGCTATGCCGAAGGTGCCGAGTGCCATCACGGTCATCTTTACCAGCAGTGCAAAGGTCACGTTCTGTATCACCACCGACCGCACTTTGCGCGACAGCTTTATCGCCTGAGGCAACTTTTCCAGATTGTCGCCGGCGATCACCACATCCGAGGTCTCCATCGCCATATCGGTACCGAGTTTGCCCATAGATACCCCTACATCGCTGGACGCTATGGCCGGTGCGTCGTTGATGCCGTCACCTGCAAACGCCACTTTACCTCCTTTCTGGCGCAGTTCCTCCACAATACGCTGCTTGTCGGCCGGAAGGAGTTCTGCGCGGAAACCGTCGGCACCGATCTGCATGGCCACACGCGCCACTGCCTCACGGCGGTCGCCGGAAAGAATTTCGACATCGGTTACCCCGAGTCTATGCAATTCTCTGACGGCCTTGGCGGCTTCGGGCTTTATATTGTCCAGTAGGAATATGGATCCCAGATATGTATTGTCCTCGGCAACGCATATCTCCGATCCTTCTCCCGAACGGTCCGGCAACGCGATGCCGAGTTTCTTCATCAGCAACGGGGACCCGACGGCTGCCGTCAAGCCATTTACCTTACCTGTTATTCCATGCGGGACGGTGGTGACATCCGAAGCATCCGGCAGACAGTACTTTCGGCGCGCTGCTTCCGCGCAGATTGCCTTGGCAAGGGGATGCGACGACTCGGCGTCGACTGCGGCCGCAATCCGGAGTATGCGGTTCCCGTCATCATTATTTATGTCTGAAATACCGGACGCTTCGGTGATGCCCGATACGTGAAATTCTCCTGTGGTGAGTGTGCCGGTCTTGTCAAAGACAACGGTGCGTAGCGAGCGCATCGCGTCAAGATGTTTCGATCCTTTGAAAAGAAGTCCCTGTTTCGAGGCTGTGCCGAGCGATGCGAAGTAGGAGAGGGGTATGCTCACCACAAGCGCACAGGGACAGGAGCAGACAAGGAACACAAGCGATCTCTCGGTCCATTTGTACCAGTCGAACGGGTCTCCGCCGGAAAAGAGGGAGATGATCCAGGGTATAATGAAAATCAGCACGGCGAAAGTGAAGACTACTGGAGTGTACCAGCGGGTGATGCGCCGGAGCATGGTCTCGGTGGGAGATTTCGAGGCCTGGGCGTTCTCTATCATGTTGAAAATCCTGCTCATGGAGGAGTCGGAGAATCTGCGGACAGTGCGTACCTTGACCGCCTTGTCGACTGGAATGATTCCCGAAGGGAGTTCCTCGCCAGGCTTGAATGTTCCGGGTACCGATTCTCCGGTTATGGCCGATGTGTCGAACTCTGCAGGAGTGTTGCCGAGAAGGGTAGAGTCGACAGGGACGCGTTCGCCTGGACGCACGAGAAGCAGAGAGTCTTCAGGAAGTTCCGAAGGAGACACTGTCCGCAGTTTATCCTCCTCGATCACAGTGGCTGTCTCCGGAAGTCGTCCCAAAAGCTTGCGGATCCGCGACCTGACATCGTCCGACGCCTTTCCCTCGAGTTTCTCTCCTATGCAGTAGAACAGAAGAACGGCGACGGCCTCCGGATATTCCCCGATAACGAATGCACCCGTCGAGGCGGCCACCATCAGTGTGAATTCGTTCATCACACTGCCGTGGCGCCAGCTTTCCAGCATTTCTCGCACCACCGGAATCCCCACCGGGAGAATCGCGATTAGGAAAACGATGAAATCCGCGATATCGAAGCCGATGTTGCCGTCGATCGCCGCGAGCACTCCGGTATGGCGAAGTATTATTCCCGCCACGAAAAGTAGGGCAGTGAAAATCTCGAGTTTCCAGAATCGGAAGAAGCTTTCCGTTTCACCTGCATTCTTACCCTCTCCATGGCTGTGATTATGGTCATGGCTATGATTATTCTTGCAATCTCTACACATCTGTTTCATAAATTTTTAACAAAAATATAGAAATAGTGTTGCAACCCGATTGCAAATATGGTGGCTTTTACTGGTTCTGTCGGGACTGGTTCACGGCGGAAGTCACCATGTTGGTGATATATACGGTGAAAAGCGGGAGAATCACCATGCCGATCAGTGGCAGAATCACAGCCACAATCTTCCCTATGGCGGTCACTGGCTCGATGTTGCAGCCGACAGTGGTCATGTTCATGGCCGACCACCAAAGAGCCGACCAATAGGATGTGACCTGCTCATTAATCCTGTATTCAGCCTGGTAAAATACGAGTGAGCAGAAATATCCCGAAAACGCCATTATGAGGATGTAGGTCATGAACAGACTCTGGATGGCGTTGGAGTTCAGATAGCGCATCACGATGAATATGGCGAGGCCTCCACGGGCGAGCGGCACGAAGCGTACGAAATTCACCACATCGTACGGGAGCTGGAGGTGCAGGGCATTGATAATGTTCAGGTAAGGGATGGATAGCAGCAGAAACCAGATCCGTGTCCAGAAAAAATGGGATTTGGACTGCGCCTTGCGGAAACCGATGAAGAAATCAAGCATGAAGAAGAGGCATACCCAGAACTGGAATATCATGTAGCCGTGGTTCTCGAGAATGTTGCGATGGTTGAATGTATCGAGCGAAATCCATACAATCAGGATGACGGAGAGAATCAACACGAGTATATTGGTGACAGCCTCGAAGTGTCGGCGTATAAAATTGAACCTGCTCTTCATATCCGGTTTCTGAGCCGGGCCTTTCGGGCCGTAATCCTTTGCGGCTGATGCAATCCCGGTGGGGCTGCCGGATTCCTTTGCATGTGTTCCGGATGTATTCATGGCGTAATCAGATTTGTTCAGGACTGCTCTATTCCTGCGAGCGGGAGAATGTCGGAGGGGGCGGATACGATATGGTCGGCGTATGCGGACCGAAGTTCGGAGACCGTGCGGAATCCCCATGAGACGCCGACGGATTCCACGCATGCGCGCCGGGCAGTCTCCATGTCGACGGCGGAGTCGCCTACATAAAGAACGTCGCGCTTGGGTGTCGGGTGCTTGCTGAGGGCTGCGAACACTATTGAGGGATCCGGCTTCTTCGGGCGTCCGGACACTTCGCCGAGCGCCGCCACGAACGGTATCTCCGGGAAATGATGGTTTATGATTTTTGTGACGGCAGCCTGATATTTGTTGCTTGTCACCGCCACTGCCACTCCGTGCGACACAAGTGTGGAGAGGAGTTCCGGAATGCCGGGATATGGACGCGTGAGGTCGGTGCAGTGATCGTCGTAATACGCGCGGAATTCAGCAAGCAGCCTGTCGATGGTGACAGAGTCTGCGTCAGGCTCTGCGCGCTCCATGAGTTTACGCACGCCGTTGCCTACCATATAATTGTATGCCGAGAGTGGATGCGGGGAGAACCCCATCTGTTCGAGGGCATGATTGCAGGCGTTGCCAAGGTCGGAAATGGTGTTGAGCAATGTGCCGTCAAGGTCGAAAATCACTAATTTCTTCATGTTATGCAATATTCGTTGATACCGGTTTATATAACGCTTACTGTTTTTATATAACGCTTGCTGTCTCAGAATGGATAACCTATGGAGAAGTGGAAGGCGTGGTCACGTCCCCATCTGGGATGGATCAATGGCCACGGTTCTCGGTTCACTGCCGGATCGTGGGCCTTCATTCCGAGGTCGAACCGGATAAGGAAGTAGTTGAAGTCCATTCGGAGTCCGATGCCGTAGCTGGTTGCGAATTCCTTATAGAATGAGTTGAAAGCGAATGCTCCGTAAGGCTGGCTGGGGTAGTCGCGTATGGTCCAGATGTTCCCGGCGTCGACGAAGATCGCTCCCTCAAGCACCCAGAAGAGCTTTACACGGTATTCCATGCTTAGTTTCATCCGGATGTCGCCACACTGATGGATGAAGTCGCTCACCGAATTGCTGCCCGGATAGCGACCGGGACCGAGAGTGCGGACTTCCCATCCCCTCACGCCGTTGGCACCCCCTCCGAAGAAGCGTTTCTCGAAGGGAAGTATGGAGCTGTTGCCGTAAGGTACACCGAGGCCCAGCGCCATGTTGCATGCGAGGGCATGCCGGCTGTTGAAGACGTGCAGATAGGAGAAATCTCCCTCCACCCGGAAGTATTGCGAATAGTTTATTCCGAAAATCTTGTAGGGATCGGTCTTGAAATTGTGGCGTCTGTCGAAAATCGAACTTAGCGCGAAGAGCACGTTTCCTGCTATTTCGGCGTTTGCGCGGACTGTGAATGTGTTGCGCTGTGTCTTGTTGTTCCAGGGCGTGGCCGTCCGCTTGTTGGTATAGTAATAATTGAATCCCGCGCGCATGATGAAGTGGTCTTCGTAGCTATAGCGAAGCAGAGGATTGTCGGGAGCTATCTGGTCGATGAAATTGTTGGTGCTTTGCGGCAGATATACATAGTTGATGTCGATCGGCGTGAGTGTGTACCGTATTCTGTCGCGACGGGCAGTCCAGCGGTAGCTCCATCCCAAGGTGGAGATGATGCGGGTGTATTCGGGCCGCTCCTGATAGTTCATCGAGAAATGGAACGCGGACGAGGCCTTGACGCGTCGCTTGAAACTGTCGCGCAGGAACGGAAATTTGAATTTCGGGAACTGTATGGAAGCTTCGATTCCGGTCTCGAGCATACGGTTGTGTATGAACTGGGAGAAGTCGCCGCTGAGCGCCTCGTACGATCCGCGCAGCTTGACGTTGAGAGTTTCCGACCCCTTTCCGATGTTGCGGTGGGAGTACTGTACGGATGCCGCCACTCCGAAATCTCCTTCCGAATTTGTTCCTTCGAGTTCGGCGCTGAACGACTGGCTTCTGCCCCTTGTCAGCAGGATATAGACATCGAGCAGGCCGGTATTGTCTGTTTTGCCGGACGGAAAGATGCGGATATTGGTGAATTTCAATATCTGGAGACGTCCCAGAGCCTGATAGGTACGGTTTATATCGCGCTCGCTGAACATCCGGCCGCTGCGGATGAAACAGTTGTCGTAGAGCACATCGGGGCTGAGATGCCGTTTTCTGCCGTAAAGTATCGTGATGTCCTTGTATCTGACCGTGTCGGCGGCATGGTAGTGTCTCGGATCCTCTCCTTCGCCGGGATCATAATCGGGAATGTAATAGACATTCCGGACGATGTAGCGTCTGTGGGTGTCGATGTTGATGCTCCGCTTCCCGGCGGGGACCGGAGGGTGGACGGTCAGTGTCAGGTCGGTCAGCAGGGAGTTGCGCGTGGTGTCGGCATTGAATGTGATGAAGTCCTTTGAAAAAGCCCAGTATCCGCGGTTCTGCAGCCGGGTATTCATTAATTCTCTCTGCCTCTCGAGTAGTGCGCGGTCCAGAGGGTCTCCCTCATGCACCACGAGGAGGGAAGAATCCTTCATGAGGATGTCGCGTATGGTGTCGTTGGGAAATTCGTATGTCAGAGTCCCGATGCGGTGTCTGGCACCTGGGTCGAGCACATAACGCAACTTTGTCCTTTTCTTTTCCGGATTCGGGAATGAGTCGATTCTCACGGAGGCATGGAGGAAGCCTGCGTTGTTCATCGCTTTAAGCAGTTGCGAGGCGTCGGTCTCGGCGGCGGCAGGGTCGAATATCACGGGCGGCTCGCCGAGTTTGCGGATCCATTTGTTCCATTTGCTTGCCGAATCGTTGCCGCTCATGTTGTAGACTCCGAGGCGGAGACGGGCGAGCTGGAAGAATTTGTTGTTAGGGCGCTGCCGCACGAAAGAGAGCATCTGCTGCCGCCCCAGCGTGCCGGTCGTGTCGTGGATTTCGACACTTACGTCGTCGAGCAGAAGCTTCCCCGGCGGAACGTGACGAGTCGCCGAGCATCCCGCGAGAATCATCACCGCGAGAATCATAGCCGCTCTTGCCGCAATACGCATCTTTCTCCTTACGGATCCTTTTATTTTAAATGTTCTGCCCAATTGTCTTACCAGTGCTGTCCGATGTCGGTTATTGTAATTTCTGTTTGTCCACCGCCCTGCATGCAGCGAAGGTGGCGAAGCAGCTGAGCATCACGAACCAGAAGAAATTGACGAATCCCTGCGGCCCGTCGCCTCCGAAAAGCCGGTATTCGGAGAAGAGTCTGTGGAGATATCCGGCGAACATGCCCGGCACCATCATGCCCAGGGCCATGAAGGCGGTGCAGAATGCATAATGAGACGTGCTGCTTTCTCCTTTGCTGAAGTAAATGAGATAGAGCATAAAGGCCGTGAATCCGAATCCGTATCCGAACTGTTCGACGCCTACAGCGGCGCATATCAGCGCAAAGTTTTCCGGCTGCCACATCGCCATCAGACAATAGAGCACGCAGGGAAGCGTGAGGCTGAGCGCCATGGGCCAGAGCCATTTCCTGAGTCCTCCGCGGGCGATGGCCAGTCCTCCGAGTATGCCTCCTGCGAGGAGCGCGATGACTCCCACCGTACCGTTGGCTATTCCTACCTGAGCCGTGCTGAGTCCGAGTCCTCCCGCCTCGCGCGGCGATACCATGAAAGGTTGCACAAGCTTGATGCAGATGGCTTCCGGCAGCCGGTAGAGCAACATGAACGAGATGGCGCTCCAGATATGTGGTTTGCGGAAAAATGTGACGAATGTCATCCCGAAATCGCGAAGTATAGTCTTTGCCGTGACACCGGGCACCGGACGGTCGGAAGGGGCGGCGGGAAGGAAACGCGTGTGATAGAGCGCTGTAAACAGAAAGAAGATGGAGAGGGTGAAGAAGACCGTGCTCCATGCCGCCGGCACATCGCCGAGGCGTTTCTCAAGGTGGCCGGCGAGCACCACGAGTCCTCCCTGGCCTATCACGCTGGCTATGCGGTAGAAAGTGGAGCGGACGCCGACGTATGCCGCCTGGTCGCTTTCGGAAAGCTCAAGCATGTAGTAGCCGTCGGCCGCGATGTCGTGGGTGGCCGAGAAGAAGGCCATAAGCCAGAAGAAGACAAGGGTAGAGGCGAAAAAGAAACTTGTCGGCAACAGAAAGCCGATCGCGGCCATCGCGGCGGCCATCAGCCATTGCATGGCTATTACCCAGAGGCGCTTGGTCTTGAACAGATCGACGAACGGACTCCAGAATGGCTTTATCACCCATGGAAGGTAGAGCCAGCCGGTGAAAAAGGCCATTTCGGGAATGCTGACGCCCATGTTGACATACATAAGTACCGTGAGAGTGTTTACTGCAAAGTAGGGGAGTCCCTCCGCCACATACAGTGTGGGTATCCAGCTCCATGGCGAAGAACTGCGGCGCCCGGGCGCCGTTATGTTTTCGGCTTTGTTCATCAGTAGATCCTTTCTATGGCGGCACCCGGAAAATAGAAACCGAGTATTTCCCTGAAATTTTTTCCGGCGCGGGCCATCATGGCGGCTCCGGTCTGACACAGCCCTACGCCGTGTCCCCAGCCGCGGCCATGCAGCAGCCAGCTGTCGCCCATGTCTTCTGTCTCGAACAGAGAACTGCGCAGACAGTCGTCGGAAAGCAGACGGCGGACGGCAAGTTCCTTTCCTATACGGAATTCGCCGGCGGCAGTGTGCAGCAACAGTCTCTTTATGCGACCCGAGGGTCCGCGCTCCTCCGCTTCCATCCCCGTGACTTCCCCGCAGTCTATGCCGTATTTAGCATTGAGACGTCGCGCGATATCCTTTTTCAATACCCTGGTTTCCCATTCCCGGGAGGCTCCGGCTTCTTTGTCATAATTCCTGAAAGTGGCACAGAGAAATTCATCCAGTTCTTTTGCGTCAAGTCCTGAGAGATCACACCAGGGGTCGTCATGCGAAGTGAGATAGGGGAGTTCCCGGTCCTGCCAGCAGGTGGAGAAGAGTTCGGTACGTCCCCCGCAGCATTTGGAAAACCTCGCGTCGGCCGGATTGCCGTCCCGATCAAGGAGTATAATGCCGCGGGTTTCATCCACAGCTTCCTCGGCACGCGTCGCGGCCGTGTGCGGCATTCCCTGGAATCTCTGGCAATGGTCGTCGCTGCATACGTCGAATCCGTCGTGGTCTCCGGTGTCTTCCCAGTCGGTCACAATGTCCGAGGCGCGGCGTTTGCCATCCTCACCGTGCTGGTGACAGACAAGAATCTTGCCGAGTACCCAGCTGCGGGACATCACGGCATGGGCCTTTAGAAACTCGATATGCGCCCGTGGATTCATCTCGCTTGCAGTCACCGAGGCCACATACCGCTCGAGCGGCAATGTGCATACAGTCATCCATTTTCCATCGGGGTTCCGTAGTACCCGGAAATTCCCTTCGAAGTCAGCCGGAATCACCCTTTGCCAGTGAAATCCTTTCCCGATGCAAAGATTTTCGAGCCGCATGAAAGAGCGCTGGTTGAGTGCCCGGTAGCGGACAGCTCCCCCGGCGTCGCGGGAGATTTCGTATTCACCTCTTGGCGCCAGCAGCGGTGCACCGCATGTAATCAGGCCTACGCGTATGTCAGGTTCGGTGTCCGGAATGTTCATACTGTCTTGAAATGTTCGGTGATCTCGCGGGGTAGTGTGTCGGCGAAAGCCACCGCACCGTATATATCGCGCATGATTTCCGGCGTTACTGCCGGGAAGTCCTCGCGTCGCGGCGTGATCATGATCCCCGCCATGTCGATGGCTCCTGGACTTATCACGAGTCTCTTGTCATCCGCCATGAAGTAATGTGGCGGGCGGTGGGCCCGTCGCGGCACGATCAGAACGCGCATCAGGCCGCGGACGTCGGTCCAGAAAAAGGCGTTGACAAGGCGCGGGTCGCGTTGTCCTGTTCCGGCATCAATGCCGAATGCGGCGGTTGCCTTCATCAGAGACACCATTCCTCCCATGTCGGGGGTGATGATCCCGCTTACAAACTGAAAGGGAACATCAAGCCCGAGTTGTTCCGAGGTGAGAAATCCGCCGGCATCGGGGTCATGTCTCTTTTCGGCAAGGCGAAGAAGCGGGAGCTCGTCGCTGAGGACTGCCTGCAGATGCAGATGGTCGGGAGCGGACGCTCCGGCGCGTGCGCCGTTGAAGAACACAGCCATGCCTGGAAGCCGTTCGGCGATGGTGGCCATGTCGAGTGGGACCGATTCTTGCGGCTCATGTGTCTTGGAGACGATGGTGAAATGCATCGGCAGGATAGGGAAAGGGTTGACCAGAAGTTCCCATTCCGGAGCTACTTGTGCTGAGAACTGCTCCATGGGGCGATTCGCGGCACAGAGGAAGCAGGGACGTGCCTCCACCGAAGCCTTGTCAACGGCAGCTCCAGTGGAACGTATCCGTGCGGGGTTGAGCTGAATGGCCGTGTCAAGATCGCCAAGGGGTATGCGTCTGCGTTCCGTTTCGCGAAGAGCCGCATAGTTGCGGCGTGCGTCGGGCCACGCCTCGAGTTGCGATTCAACAAGCTCTTCGAGGGTCACCATCGGGATGGCGCCATATTTGTCAGTTGTCATCTTCCCCGTCATAGTCATCGTCTTCAAAGTCGTCATCGAAGTCATCGTCATCATCCTTGATGATGTTGCCGAGGATGCTGCCGGGAAACGAGCCGAGGAATTGCCAGCCATAGCGGTCGTTGCCGCTTTCCATATAGTTCTGGCGTACCCGGGCCATCAGCTCTATGGAGCGCAGACAGTCCTTGTAGGAGTTGTTGGCATTCGTTTTTTCTATGGAGAGTGCCGCATCGGAATTTCCCTCCCATCTCCGGCACAGATACAGCGGCTGGAAAATACGTCCTATGGAGTAGTCGCGGCATATACGCAGGGCCATCGCATAGTCCTCGCCATAGCTTACGTTTGGGAAGAGGAAGCGTCGGGCCACCGGGGTAAAGAAGGCGCGGGGCGCGCCGAGACCGTTGATGCGCAGTGCGTTGTTGGGACCGTTAGCATCGGTCCATTCGCTGTGGCTTATCACTCCCGGAGGAATGGTTTCCCCCTCGAAGTTGACAAGCGTGTAGCTGCCGATCACCATGGCATGGTTCCCGGAGCGGAATTTGGAGACAATCCTGTCGATCACGCCGGTAGAGTTGTAGAGGTCGTCGGAGTCGAGCTGAATGGCGAATCGCCCGCAACGCGGGTCGAGAAGCGCCTTGTTCCAGCAGCCTCCTATGCCGAGGTTTTCCGAACTGTCGGCTTTGATGAGTATGAGCCGTGGGTCTGCCACGTTTTCGAGAAGTTCGCGGGTGCCGTCGGTAGAGTCGTTGTCGACCACAATCACGTTGAAATCGAACGGGGCTGCCTGTGACAGTGCCGAGTCGACGGCATCCATTATGGTGCGGGCCCGGTTGCGTACGGGAATGATCACGGATGCTTCCACCGGAAAGGGCTCGGAGTCGTAGTCCACCTGCTCGCGGTTCTGACTCACGAGTGCGTCGATGTCACGCAGATGTTCGGTGCAGACCTTCTCCATCTCTATCTGATATGCGCGGTTGTCAGGGCGTACATAATCATGCTGTTTTTCGCCGCTTTTCCGTGTGTCGGTCTGCTCCACGGTATAGAGCGGCTCGGGAATCATTGCGAGCATGCGTCCCATTGTCACCCGGAGCCGGAGCGCGTACCATCCGCCGTCGAGATAGGCCGACTCCTCGGCCGTGAAATCCTCGGTCGAGGCGAGCACATCGGCGGCGTTCAGGAGTACTACGGGGCCGAAATCGAAATCATCGCGGATGGAGCCGGGCTGATAGTCGATCACGGGGTGCAGACGCGTTGTCCCGTCGGGGAGACGGTCGCGATAGTAGGAATATGTTATGGTGGCGTCGATGTCGGAGGCCACTTCTGTGAGCCGGTGGACCGCGTGCGGGTCAAGCCGCACATCCCTGTCGCCGATCTGCAGCAGTACAAACTGCTCGAGCGGGGTGCGGAATATCTCTTCGCGAAGGGCGTTGACGGTGGTGAATTTTATCAGTTTCACGTTGTGGTTGTCTGAGGAGGGATGTCGGTTATTTATCTGGTTTGGCCGGGTTGCCGGTCTGTCACTGTCGTAGGAGCGATTTCATGAGCTGCGAGCGGACCGCTGCGTCGAGAAGGCTCTCGACCGGTATGGAGAGCACGGTCACGTCTCCACGTTTTCCGCCGCGGTCATGGCGTATGCCGGCGATGGTGCCGGTGTCGGAGAAGGTGAGTATGGTCTCGGTGTCGGCCCCTTCGGCGGGCTGAAGTATGTCGGGGGCCTCCACGATGTACTGGCGGTCGTTGAGCGTGGCGGAGTATCCGGCGTTTTTGCCCGAGGGGAGACGCACCCGTCCCGATCTGCGGAGGTCGCTCTCGGTGGATGTCACTCCGAGTATTTCTGCGGCGAATGTGCGGTCTTCGGCGTCGGAGCGCATGTCGGTCAGGCTCGACGCCACGTATTGACCGCTCACTATAAGGTGGCCTCCTTTGTCGGAGAACTGGCGCAGCGCGTTCTTCAGGGCTGTCGGGAAGGTATGGAAACGGATTCCGCTCTTGCCGGTGCCGGTGACTGTGCGCCGCTGCTTGCCGAGAATAAGGTCAACTGTGTTGTAATCAGTAAGTTTTACATCTCCGTTCTCTACGGCTCCAGCCGATGCGGAGACAAATCCGCGTCCCGCGTCGGCTATGGCTTCGCCGTGTACATAAGGATAGTCGAAGGTGTTGCCGGCGATGACGGTGGTGGCGTAGTTCGATCCGGAACGGCCGAAACCATCCCCCGCGGAGCGGCGGAATTCGGTCTGGTAGCCTGTGAAGGATATGTCCTTGATGTATGGAACTCCGAAATCGGTGTCGGAATTGAATCCGGCCTCATTTCCGGCCGAGTAGTGTCCGGGGGCACTGACTCTTGAGAATCCGTTCACTATGAGGACGGGTTTGTTGTCGTTCGGTACGTCGCGCATGGCGAGTGTCTCCGATGGGAACGAGACTCCCCCCTCGTTGGCGGCTATCACACGGAAGGAGTGGATGTCGTCGTCGGCTACCTTAAGGTCGTAGTGGGTGGATGTGGTCTCCGCTATCTTGTTGAACCCGAGCAGGTCGGCTGTGCGCTCCATGATTATGTATTTTGTGGGGACGGCTGTGGGCTCGAGACGGTCTGGCGTCGGTTCCCAGGAGAGACGGTATTTCTGTCTGCCGGTGCGTCGTATGGCGAAATTCTTCACAGGTAAGGGCTGTATCACGAGCTGGCGGTCCTTGCGCTCTGCAAGGAACCGGGCGAGGCCCTTGTAGATGGCGCGGCCCACAGTAAACCGGAAAGCAGGATCGAGACCGTACTGCATGTCGGCGAAGTTCTGGTGGCTCATGAGTTCTATAAGCGTTGTGGGCACTTCCGGAACACGTGCCTCGACGTATGACTTGTCCCACATGGAGCGGCGCACCCACTGTGGTTCGAACTGGCGGCGGATATCGTTGGTGATCTGCTGCATCACGATGTCGGTGAGCATTCTCGAGTTGATGCGCGGAGTCGCGTCGCGGTATGAGTCGCCGTTGTTGGTGAAGTATATGCCGAGGGTGCCCACGAATGAGTCGTCGCTCTTTTTGCCTGCGTCGGAATGCAGGGCAAGCGCTACGTCGACCGGTATGTTAAGTCCCCGCTGGCCGGGCAGCACACGCGATCCTCCGGCGAGATGGTTGACCCAGTTTCCACGGCTGGTGTAGTCATCCTTATAGTCATCCGATCCGTGATACGGAGAATAGACATATTCGGGGAAACCGGCCCAGTGGAGCCAATACCGGGCGCCTTCGAGGAAACGGGGATAGCCGGAGGTGCGGAACACCGGCGCCGGTCCCCGTTTCTCAGCCTGATTGGCCGCGGGGGTCTTCTCTTCGGGAGTGTTTTCTTTGGCGTCGGCATTGTCGAACTGGTCTTCATTTTCCGCCACGGTTTCGTCGGCCGATTCTGTGTCATCTTCCTCGCTCTCTCCGTCCTCTTCTTCCGCGTTCTCGCTTTCGGGGCAGTCAGGTTCGATCGGGGTGGAGGGGTCGTAATAGATGTCGGAGCGGCGGGCGGAGCGGGCGATGTTTCCCATTCCGCCGCCGATCTTCACTGCATCGGCGGTGACAATGGTTCCGGGTGTGCCATCGGTCTCGTTGGTGAGCGTCACGACAGGCTCTGTGTCGCTGTATCCTGACTCGAGGGGGAAGGTGCCGAGATATATCCATGTTCCGCCGCCCATCTGCTGGTTGACGGTGAATTCCTTGCTTCCTCCGGAGTAATTCACCGTGTAATGCGCGTCTGCGGTGGAGTTGGGGAGTGTCTTGTAGCTGACATATACAGCATATTCTCCATCCTCGGGAATGTCGGCATACCACGCAGCCACGGATGGTGTTCCTCCTTTCTGGGTAGTGGTCTGCCGGTATGTGCCGTTTTCAAACGGGTTCTCGGTGTCGCGGAAGTCAGGCAGGTCGTAGATGAATCCTTCGAGTTCGCCTGTGCTCCAGTGTGTTGCTCCGGACTTCTCTCGGTAGTAGGGTTGAGAATATATACGTCCTTCGTCGTTGGTATCGTTGTCGACTATTACCTCGTTGCGGTTTGTATCGCGTTCGCGAGGCAGCATCACGTAGGCTCCGGCATTCTCCACCATCGGTGTGACGAACGGAAGTATGTAACCCATGGTATAGGTGTCTTCGACGGTCTGGAACAGGAGAGGACGCTGCCACATCCAGGCTCCGCTGCCAGGCTTGTAATATCTGCCGTGAGAGTGCCACAGGGCCACGATGTCGTGGTCCATTCCCTTTGTGGGGCGGACCATCGGGTTGCGTTCCGTGACAAAAGCCGGATTGGTGCGGTGTTGCTGAGGGAGCTTGTCGACTTTGGTGATGTAATATGCAAGCGATTTGTTGCCCACGTTCAGTCCTACCCGGAATCCTGCGAGGGAGTCGGGGAGCGCTTTTGACACGTGGCTGGAGAGGGAGTCTATCAGTTCCCGCGTTACGGGGAGATAGGTGAAATGTTCGTTGAGGTTCACCACGGCATACCGCCTCGACTTGTCAGGCTTCACGGAATTGACGCGCAACCCTCCGGGATTGAGGTTGGCGGGAATCCAGTCGAGCAGGGCTTTGTTGACCTGCAGTGTCAGCGAGTCGTTCTGAGGCTGCTCTTTTTTAGGGGTCTTCGCCGCGGGTCTGGAAGACTTGCGACGGGTGGATGTACGTTTCTTGTTCCGCGAACGGTAACTGGATTTCTTTCTGGAGCTTTTGCGTGAGGATTTCCTTTTCGATTTCTTTCTGGGTGCGGAGGATGATGCGGCAGCCTCCGTTTCCGAAGAAGATGCGAAAATCTGCGGCGAGTCGGTGACCGCCAATGTCAGCAACGTCGCGACAAGGATATATAACAATCTGCGAGGATTCATTTATGTCTGAGGTCCTAATTATTTTATATTCATGCAAATATTGTGTGCGACCCGGAAAATGGGCGCACACTGTCCGCAATAAACAACAAAATTACAAAAAAAAGCCGAAACAGTCAAATCAATACCTCGAGGCAATCCCGGCATCTTTCCGTGTATCTTTCGGTGTTTCTGTTTCCGGCGGAGGTGTTATTCATACCGCATGGTTTCGGCGGGGGAAATTTTGGCAGCGAAGATGGAGGGGAGTATGAGGGAGAGGTATATCACTGCAAGGATGCCGGCGTTGAGCATCAGGAACCATCCGGGAGCCATCTCCACCGGAACAAAGTCTATGTAGTAGGCGTCGGGGTCGAGTCGCAGCAGATGCCATCGTTGCTGCGCCCAAAGGAGCGACAGCATCAGCGCGTTGCCTGCGAGAAGTCCGATAAGCGCCACCTTCATGGCGAGGAAAACGAATATCTTGCGGACATTGCGCACCGGCGTCCCGAGCGAGCGGATTATTCCGATGAAACGCTTTTTGTCGAGTATGATTATCAGCATTCCGGAGATAAGAGTGGCTATGGCCACTACGGTCATAAGCAGGAGAATGACAATCACGTTCGTGTCGAGCAGCGAGAGCCACTGGAAATACCCTGCTCCCTGGGTGAGGGCGTCCTGCACTTTGTAGTGCCGGTAAATGAGTCCTTCGGCCAGCGCTTTATTCAGGGTGGCGCGGATCTCGTCGGAATATTCGCCTACACGGTTGAAGTCATCGGTATGTATCATCAGACTCGTTCCCTGCTTTTCCCCGATGCCTCCGAGCTGCTGTATGAGCGGCAGGGCGCCGTAGATATAGATGCCGTCGTAGGTGTCGAAATGGGAGTTGAAGATTCCTGCTATTTCAAGGCGTCGTACCCTTACATCGTCGGAAATGAAGTAAGTGTCGATTCTGTCTCCCGTCTTCAGTCTTAGCTGGTTGGCTGCGATTCTCGAAATGACTGCCTTCTGTATCTCCTTCTCATCGGTGTAGTCCGGAATCGTGCCCTCTTCGAGATTTTCCGACAGAAACTTCCTGATGCTCTCTCCGCCGAGGCTGCGCATGTACACTCCCTTGAAGTCGGTTTTAGTCTTCAGAATTGCCGGAATCGATGCCTCCAGACTGTAGTCGGTGACAAATTCCATGTCGTCAAGTATCCCGCTGAGTGTCGGGGTGAGTGTCAGCAGATTTGTATCGGTCTCGCCGGCCGGAACGGCATATATGGATATATGGGAGTTGAAGCCGATAACCTTATCGCGGATTTCCCTTTTGAAACCGAGCACTATCGACACGGAGGCGAGCATCACGGCCACCGCGAGAGCCACGGCGGTGACTGCCACCTTTACAGCCGGGCTGCTTTTGCGGCCTCCCTCCGACAGCCCGATGCGACGGGCCAGAAAAAATGAATAGTTCATCCCTGCAAAATTACATCATTCCGCCGACATGCGCAACGTGAACCGCTATAAAAACAGCTGAAAACAGAAACGGCAGGAAAGGGTATCCTTCCTGCCGTTTACCTTATGGTAGTGAATGCGGTTATTTGGACCGGGCTGATATAGTTGCTTCGACCCTTACCAGCTCATCTTCATATTCGCCCCATTCATCGTCGTAATAAGTTTCGATGAACTGGCATTTGTCTCCATCGAAAGAGACTTTGACAAGTCCCGTGTCATCGGGGTCGTCAATGAAAGAGTACCGGAACACCTGAAGGTCTTCGTCGTCCCATTTCCATCTGCCGTAACCGTCGATGTCGCCGTCCCAGTCGACACTGATATATGTGGAGGCTTTCGACATGACGATGTATTCCACGAAGTCCTCCTTGATAGTGACGTCAGATAGTTCTTTTTCAAAGAGAACGTTGTCCTTCCTGTCATATACCTTGAATTTTACGCCGGTAATGTACCATGTGCGGCAGAGCCGGTCGTTGAGGGAGCTGGAGGGCATCTCTTTCTCTCGGGTGACGTCAAGATTCAGATCCTGTCCGTTGTCGAGGACAAGATTGACCTTGCTGTCGCTTTCGATGGTGAGTGTGCCGTATCCTATCAGGTCATAGACACCGTCCTTTATCTTCCTGTACTCTCCGAACACACCATATTCTTCATAAGAACGTGTTGCGGAGCGTTTGCTGAAGAACCTGCTGGTGACTTCGCTGCGTGCGGGAGCCATCTGCGGCTGATATGCAGCATTGCTGGAAGGCATTATGATATAGTTTCCGCTTGCCGTGAGTTCTATGCTCTCGATGTCGGAATTGTTGTTGACGTTGAACATGACGGCGTCCGACTCGAATTCTGGATTCGGAAGTTCGCCTTTCCAGAGTTCGTTTTCATCATCGTCTCCTCCGCACGACGCGAATCCGAGTGGAAGAGCGACAGCCGCAAGGGCTATAGCCCAATATTTTATTTTTTTCATGATTTTTTAATTATATTGTTTTATTATATTGTTTTGCGTCAGTCGTTGCACAATGGGCAGCGGGGCTTGATCTGCTTGAAGAAATCGTTGCCTTTGTTGTCAACGAGGATGAATGCGGGGAAGTCCTCCACCTCGATTTTCCAGATCGCCTCCATGCCGAGTTCCGGATATTCGAGCAGTTCGACATTTTTGATGGAGTTCTGCGCGAGGATGGCGGCCGGACCGCCGATAGAGCCGAGGTAGAAACCGCCATGTTTCTTGCATGCGTCGGTCACTTGCTGCGAACGGTTTCCCTTGGCGATCATTATCATGCTGCCACCGGCTGCCTGGAACTGGTCGACGTACGAGTCCATGCGTCCTGCAGTTGTCGGGCCGAATGAGCCGGATGCCATTCCTTCCGGTTTCTTGGCAGGTCCCGCATAGTAGATGGGGTGGTCTTTCAGATACTGAGGCATAGGTTCGCCGGCGTCGAGACGCTCTTTGATCTTTGCGTGTGCGATGTCGCGGCCGACGATGATGGTGCCCTTAAGTGCCAGACGGGTCGATACGGGATATTTGTCGAGTTCGGCGAGAATCTCGGGCATGGGACGGTTGAGATCGATATTCACAACCTCGCCTTCGCCGGCGTGACGCAACTCTTCGGGAATCAGTTCGCCGGGGAACTCGTCGAGTTTTTCGATCCATATACCGTCGCGGTTGATCTTCGCCTTGATGTTGCGGTCGGCCGAGCAGCTCACTCCCATACCCACGGGGCAGCTTGCGCCGTGGCGAGGCATGCGGATCACGCGGATGTCGTGAGCGAAATACTTGCCGCCGAACTGTGCGCCGAGACCCAGGCAATGGGCTGCCTCGAGAAGTTCTTTCTCGAGTTCGATGTCACGGAAGGCATGTCCATACTCATTTCCCTGTGTGGGAAGGTTGTCATAATATTTTACGGAGGCTTTCTTCACTGCGGCAAGGTTGGCTTCGGCAGAAGTGCCTCCGATCACGAACGCGATGTGGTAGGGAGGACAGGCGGCCGTGCCGAGGGTCTTCATCTTCTCGATGAGGAAAGGCACGAGTGTCTTCCTGTTGAGGATAGCTTTGGTTTCCTGATAAAGATATGTCTTGTTGGCCGAGCCGCCACCCTTTGCCACGAACAGGAAGTTGTATTCTGCGCCTTCGGTGGCGTGGATTTCAATCTGTGCGGGGAGATTGCAGCCGGTGTTCACCTCGTCGTACATGTTGAGAGGCGCGTTCTGCGAGTAGCGGAGATTGTTCTCGGTGTAGGTCTTGTAGACGCCTTCGGAAATTTTCTCTTCGTCATCGCAGCCTGTCCATACCTGCTGGCCTTTGTAGGCGGCACATATCGATGTGCCGGTGTCCTGACAGAAGGGGAGCACGCCCTTGGCGGAAACCTCGGCATTGCGGAGCATGGTGAGA
>DERZ01000043.1 GCA_002361155.1 Porphyromonadaceae bacterium UBA3327
ACCAACTGAGCTATTGCGGCTGATGCAACTGGTCGGGCTGTAGCCCAATCCATTGCGATTGCAAAGTTAAGTAAAAATTCCCAAACTACAAAATTTTAAATTCGAGTCGGGGTCTTTTTGTTTTGAGGTTCTTGAATCTACGGAGGTTCTTGAATCCTTACTTATTGAATCCACGTGTTCTTGATCCCTATGGTTACTGACGTTCCTTTATTATTTGTAAGGGACGAGATTCAGACCCAATTCTATCCGGGTGGTGGAGGCTATGAACTCGGGAAGCCGCTCCATCGCCTTCAGCAGGTCCGGAAGCATCTGTACGAGCTGGGGATTGCCGACTATCGCCTGCGTCAGCATGGCTTTCAGCTTGTCGTTGGCGAGGATGGAAGCCGTGAGTTCCTTCATCAGCGGAAGCATGGCCTCCGAGCCTATGTACATGGCTACGCCGTTGCTTTGGGGCGCCACGGTCACCGGTATGCCGGTGGCAAGCATCGGAGCCAGTTTCTCCAGACAAGTAATCGCTATCTCGAAAGCGATCTCTTTTATCTCCTCGTTGTCGGCGTTTCCGGCAGTCCCCGTTTTTTTTGCCGGAGCCCCGAACGGATTCTCGGGAATGTCTGGGTCGCGGTTGGTATTGTTGAGCAGAACCAATGTCAGCAGGTCGGTCGGATTCACGAAAAGACGGAGCGAACCCGCCGATGTCGGCACATACTGGAGAAAGCTCATCGGAGTCTGCGTGAACTGCGAAGAGCCGTTTGCGGTCTGTAGATATGTAACCGGTATGCAGCCGTCGTCGCGCATGCCGATGGTTTTAATGGCGTTGCCGATAACCTGCACCAGCGACATCTCGGCCGTACCCCCGTATGCCGGGATTATCGGGAGTGTCACAAAGAGCTTCATCAGGTCCTCAATGCCGTTGGTGAGTCCCGGAATCTGCACCGGCATATCCGATTCCCACACGATATGGAAGGGGAGCTGCGAATAGCCGATGCCGTCGGGGTTCTTCACGGCGGGAGCCGGAGCGAACACCTTGCCCGCAAACGTGAGGTCTTTCAGCTTCACGCCGGTGAAATTCAGCGACATCTTCTCTCGGTTGACAGTGCCGTCGTAGGAATAAGTTACGAATTCGGTCTCTCCCGCGCCCGAGAACGTGTAGTGCCCTGCGGCGGTGTGGAGGTCGGCGGTGAAAGTCAGTTCCGGAGTGCCCGGAAGGGCTCCCGGTGCCTGAATCGGCGGAGTCCCTTTCAGCGACCCGGAAAGCTGCGAAAGATCAAACTGAGAGAAGACCTTGAAAGTGGCCGGAGCACCGGCCGGAGGCGTGAATGTGACGCTTTTCCCCGACATCGGGCTTTCGTTGTAGGTGACGGTAAGCTCGTTGAAGCCAGTGTAGGTCTTCGCGTCGAGCACGTCGTAATAATCCTTCTCTTTGTCGCACGCCGCGAGGAGACAGAGTGTCACCGCGCAGGTGCCTGCAATAACAAGATGTTTCATGTCAAATAGTTATACGGTGAAATCCACGCACGCCCTCGATTCCTTCACGTCCTTGATGATCGAGGCGGCGGCCACGTGGGCCGGATGCCGGGCATACACCTCCACATCAGCCATGGATGGCACCACGGCGGTGAGCGCTACGTCCCAATCTTCAGCCGGGTTTTCGTTGATGCCTACCTCAATCGACTCAAGCACGGGAATCTGTGCGGGAAGGGCGCGGAGCGCGTCTGCAAATCTACGGGCATGATCCAGACGCACCACATCATCACCTGTCAATTTGAAGACCACTATATGTTTAACCATTTTTCTATGAAATTTGTTTCGGGTTGGATGCTCAGCAGGAAACCTGCGTCGGGTAGAGGCGATCGCGGGCGGCTGCCACACGTTCGTCGTCGATATAGTCGTCGTAATCCATCATCTTGTCGATTACGCCGTTTGGCGTGAGTTCGATGATGCGGTTGCAGACCGTCTGGATGAACTCATGGTCATGGCTCGACATCAGGATCACGCCTTTGAAATTCTTAAGTGTGTTGTTGAACGCCTGGATCGATTCCAGGTCGAGGTGGTTGGTGGGGGAATCGAGTACCATTGTGTTGGCGTCGGCGAGCATCATTCGGGCTATCATGCAGCGGATTTTCTCGCCTCCGGAAAGAACCGAAGCCTTTTTGAGCACCTCCTCGCCGCTGAAAAGCATCTTGCCGAGAAATCCCTTAAGGTATATTTCAGAAGAGTCGTTGCTCCACTGGCAGAGCCAGTCCACAAGGTTGAGGTCGGTCTCGAAGAATTCCGAATTGTCGAGCGGCAGATACGCGGTGGTGATGGTCTGTCCCCAGTCGTAATCGCCGGCATCCGGTTTGCGGCGTCCCATGATGATCTCGAAGAGGGCGGTCATGGCGCGTGGGTCGCGGCTCAGGAAAGCCACCTTGTCTCCCTTCTCTATCTGGAAATTCACATCGGAGAATAGCGTCTCTCCGTCGACAGAGGCCTTGAGCCCCTTCACTTCCAGAATCTTGTTTCCCACTTCGCGGTTTGGCGTGAAGATAATGCCCGGATAACGGCGCGAGGAGGGCTGGATTTCCTCCACATTAAGCTTTTCGAGCATCTTTTTCCGGCTGGTGGTCTGCTTGCTCTTGGCCACATTGGCGGAGAACCGCTGGATGAACTCAAGGAGTTCTTTCCGTTTCTCCTCGGCTTTCTTGTTGGCGGCCTGCTGCTGGCGCAAAGCGAGCTGTGAGCTCTGGTACCAGAAATCGTAGTTTCCGGCGAAAAGCGATATCTTGTTGTAGTCGATGTCGAGCGTATGAGTCGACACAGCGTTGAGGAAATGTCGGTCGTGACTCACCACGAGGACAGTGTTTTCGAAGTTGGCGAGATAGTTCTCGAGCCATGCCACGGTCTCGAGGTCGAGGTCGTTGGTAGGCTCGTCGAGCAGCAGATTGTCGGGGTTGCCGAACAGAGCCTTTGCAAGGAGCACGCGGACCTTCTCGTTGGCGCTCATGTCGCGCATGAGCATATAGTGGCGGTCCTCCTTGATTCCCAGACCGCTCAGCAGGGCGGCGGCATCGCTCTCGGCGTTCCATCCCTCCAGTTCGGCGAATTTCTCCTCCAGCTCGGCGGCCTTGATTCCGTCCTCGTCGGAGAAGTCCGGCTTGGCGTAGATGGCGTCTTTCTCGCGCATTATGTCCCACAGCACCGTATGGCCGCGGAGCACGGTCTCGAGCACTGTGCAGTCGTCAAACTCGAAATGGTCCTGGCTCAGTACCGACAGACGCTCTCCCGGTCCGAATGTCACCGATCCCTGGGTGGGCTGTAGTTCTCCGGAAAGTATCTTCATCAGCGTGGACTTGCCGGCTCCGTTGGCTCCGATCACGCCGTAGCAGTTCCCCCGGTTGAACGTGAGGTTCACGTCCTGAAAAAGCACGCGTTTTCCGAACTGCATGCTGAGATTGTTGACCTGTATCATCTTCTTTTACCTCCTTTCATCTGACGCATCATTTTCATCGGGTTCTTCATGTTGGTGGCAAGATGCATCATCTTGCGGGTCTCCTCGAACTGCTTGAGCAGCCGGTTCACTTCCTGAAGTGTCGTTCCGGAACCTTTGGCGATACGCTGGCGGCGCGAACCCTTGATTATTTCCGGATTCTGGCGTTCGTAGGGAGTCATGGAGTTGATAATGGCCTCTATGCCTTTGAATGCGTTGTTGTCGATGTCGATGTCCTTGATGGCCTTTCCCACGCCCGGAATCATGGCTGCGAGGTCCTTGATGTCGCCCATCTTCTTGATCTGCTGAATCTGACGGAGGAAGTCATCGAAATCGAACTTGTTCTTTTTCAGCTTCTCCTGGAGCCGCTCCGCCTCCTTGAGGTCATATACCTCCTGGGCGCGTTTGGCGAGTTCCACGATGTCGCCCATGCCGAGGATACGGTTGGCCATTCCTTCGGGGTTGAACTCCTGGATGTCCTCCATCTTCTCGCCGGTGCCGACGTACTTGATTGGTTTGGAGACGACGGCACGGATCGAGAGTGCGGCGCCGCCGCGGGTGTCGCCGTCGAGTTTCGTGAGGACCACGCCGTCGAAATCCAACCGTTCGTTGAACTCCTTGGCGGTGTTCACGGCGTCCTGACCCGTCATGGCGTCCACGACGAAGAGGGTTTCGGACGGTTTCACGGCGGCTTTGATGGCGGTGATCTCCTGCATCATCGCCTCGTCCACGGCCAGACGTCCCGCCGTATCGACGATCACCACATTGCAGTTGTTCTGACGGGCGTATTTGATACCGTTCTCGGCGATCTGCACCGGGTTCTTGTTGCCCTCCTCGGTGTAGACCTCCACACCGATCTGTCCGCCGAGCACTTTCAGCTGGTCGATGGCCGCGGGACGGTAAACGTCGCCGGCCACCAGCAACACCTGACGGCCCTTCTTGCTTTTGAGCATCGCGGCCAGCTTGCCCGAGAAGGTGGTCTTACCCGAACCCTGCAGACCCGCGATCAGGATCACGGCCGGCGTGCCTTCCAATTTGATGTCCGTGGCCGTGCCGCCCATGAGCTCCGCCAGCTCGTCGCGCACGATCTTGGTCATCATCTGCCCCGGTTTGACGGCTTTGAGCACGTCCTGACCCAACGCTTTCTGCTTCACCTCGTCGGTGAAAGACTTGGCTACCTTGTAGTTGACGTCGGCGTCGATCAGCGCGCGGCGAATCTCTTTGAGCGTCTCCGCGATGTTGATCTCGGTGATGCGGCCCTCGCCCTTGAGGATTTTGAACGACCGTTCGAGTTTATCTGTTAAGTTTTCAAACATGGTTGTTATAGCTTGTTTCGGGGAACAAAGGTAATAAAAAACGGGAAAATGCCGCAAATTTGCGGCGTAACTTTCAACGGAGCAGACCGGCTTCGTAATAAATGACGATTTGCTCGATCATTTTGTCCTCGCCGTCCTTGTCGTACTGCGATTTGAGGTCCTGGCCGAAGATTTTCGAGATGCCCTGCCAGAATCCTGCCACGAAGCCGCCCCGGAACTCTTTCAGCACCTCGTAGGCGGTGTATTCCGTTTCGCGGTCGATGAGTTTCAGCAATACCCGGCCCTGGGTGCGGGTCATGCGCTTCAGCACGGGGGTGTATTCGTCTTTTATCTCGTGGTAAATCTGTTTGATATACTCCTTCTGGGCCTTCTTGGTCGGCAGACGGGTCAGTTCCGCCTCCATCGTAGCCATCTTGGCGCGGGCGATCTTGGCAATGGGGTAGACCTTCTTCACGGCGTCCACCAGCCGGCGGTAACGCCGCAGGTCCACCGGACGGCTGAAGACATAGACCGGCAGCACGTGGACCAGCGGAATCGAATCGCCCTTTTCAACCGTCCATTCCTGATGCCAGAAGCCGTGTCCGCCTTGCGCCTGCGCTTCGGAAAGCGCGGCGAACAGGGCAAGGAACAGCAGGAAGGCCCATTTTTTCATGATCGGCGAATTTTGCTTATCTTTGGCAAAGATAATCATATTCCGTAAACGAAATTCAGACGCAGGATATTATGCTTGAGAAAGGACTTTCCGCCCGCAGCGCCGCGACCGTGGTTCCGGGCAATACGGCCGCCGCGATGGGTTCGGGCGACCTCGATGTTTTCGCCACGCCCGCGATGGTGGCGCTGATGGAGAACGCCGCGATGACGGCCGTGGCTTCCGAACTGCCCGAAGGTTCGACCACCGTCGGCGCCGAGATGAACGTCACGCACATCAA
>DERZ01000060.1 GCA_002361155.1 Porphyromonadaceae bacterium UBA3327
AGCTCGTTGTCGCGGATTTTCTTTCCGATTTTCTCATTTCTCTCATCCACAATAGCCCTTACATCATGCTTTGCAAGTTCCCTGGCCACCTTGCGGGCATAATCATTGAACTTTTCGCTTATGGGAAGCACCACACACTGTTCGGGGATGAGCCAGAGAGGGAGTTTGCCGGCGGTGTGCTCGAGGAGGACTGCCACGAATCTCTCCATCGAACCGAAGGGGGCGCGGTGGATCATCACCGGGCGATGCTTCTGATTGTCGGCACCGGTGTATTCGAGACCGAAACGCTCCGGCAGATTGTAGTCCACCTGAATGGTGCCGAGCTGCCAGCGGCGGCCTATGGCATCCTTGACCATGAAGTCGAGTTTCGGACCGTAGAATGCAGCCTCACCCTCCACCTGACGGGCTTTGAGGCCCTTTTCGGCACATGCCTCGATGATGGCGCTCTGGGCGAGATGCCAGTTCTCGTCGCTTCCGATATATTTCTCCTTGTTCCCGGGGTCGCGCAGGGATATCTGCGCCTCGAAATTCTGGAAATCGAGAGCCTTGAAGATGTGGAGGATAATATCCATCACCTTGAGGAATTCTCCCTTGATCTGCTCCGGGGCGCAGAAGAGATGGGCATCGTCCTGCGTGAATCCGCGGACACGGGTCAGGCCGTGGAGCTCGCCGCTCTGTTCATAGCGGTAGACGGTCCCGAACTCGGCATATCTCAACGGCAGATCCCGGTAGCTGCGCGGGTAAGCCTTGTAGATCTCGCAGTGGTGAGGGCAGTTCATGGGCTTGAGCAGATACTCCTCTCCTTCCTGGGGCGTATGGATGGGCTGGAAGGAATCCTTGCCATATTTGGCCCAGTGCCCGGACGTGACATAGAGCGCCTTGTTTCCGATATGCGGAGTGATTACCTGCTGATAGCCGTATTCCTTCTGGATTTTGCGCAGATACTGCTCGAGGCGGTCGCGCAGGGCGGCGCCTTTCGGCAGCCAGAGCGGAAGGCCTGCGCCTACCGTGGGAGAGAACGCAAAAAGTTCCATTTCCTTGCCAAGAATGCGGTGGTCGCGCTTCTTCGCCTCCTCGAGGAGAGCGAGATACTCGTCGAGCTGCTTTTTCTTGGGGAAGGTTATTCCGTAGACGCGCACGAGCTGCTGACGCTTCTCGTCGCCACGCCAGTATGCGCCGGCAAGACTCATCACCTTTACGGCCTTGATAGGAGCCGTGGAAGGAAGGTGCGGTCCGCGGCAGAGATCGGTGAACGCTCCCTGCGTATAGGTCGTGATGTGTCCGTCCTCAAGCTCGCTTATAAGCTCGCACTTGTAGACTTCGCCGCGGTCGCCGAACATACTGAGCGCGTCGGCCTTGGAAATGTCCTTGCGGACGATATCCTCCTTGCGGCGGGCAAGCTCGAGCATCTTCTCCTCTATTTTCGAGAAATCCTCGGCGGTGATCTTATGCTCGCCGGGATCTATGTCGTAATAGAATCCGTTTTCGATGGCAGGACCGATTCCGAACTTCACACCGGGGTAAAGTTCCTGAAGGGCCTCTGCGAGAAGGTGCGCCGACGAGTGCCAGAACGCATGTTTCCCTTCGGGGTCATCCCATTTGAAAAGTTCTATCGAGGCATCGGACGTGACAGGACGGGAGATGTCCCATTCCTCTCCGTTGACCTTTGCCGCGAGAACATCGGCCGCAAACCGCGGACTGATGCTTTCGGCAATGCCGTAAGGAGTGATCCCGGATTCGAACTCTCTGACGCTGCCGTCGGGAAATTTTATATTGATCATAAGCATCTTATTTCTTAAACATATCGAATCAGCACCGACCCGCATCCAGATCATGCATCAGTGCGCATAAATTCGCGCAAAGATACAAAAAAATCCGCGAACTGCAAAAATTCAGTCCGCGGATCAATCCTTTTTATCTATTTTTCAGAATTTTTCAATCTTCATCATCCTCGTCGTCATCCTCCCAGTCGAGGAAGAATGTGTCGGCATACGACTCCTCACGGAACCGGCTCATCTCGCGCGAGTCGCGCTTGGTGGGGCGGCCGAGGCCTTTCCGTCTGTCTACGAATCCGGAGATGCGCGTCATCTCGAGCAGGTCATACTGGCTCTGAGGAGTGATGTTCTCGAGATAGTCCGGAACGAGTCTGGCGCCGAGTCTGCCGGAAGAAAGGGCCTTGACGCGGAAAGAGAACGTCACCGGCGGCTTACGGACATCTATTACATCGCCAACCTTCACCGACCGCGACGGCTTCACAGCAACCCCGCCCATCATCACACGCCCCTTCTTGCAGGCGTCGGTGGCGATACTGCGGGTCTTGAACACCCGCATCGCCCAGAGCCACTTGTCAATTCGTTCGTCGTTCATCACTTTTCAGTTACTTTTCAGCTTTGGCAACGGCACGCTGCAGACGCATGACTTCCTTCTGCTGGCTGTCGTAAAGAATAACCTCAGTCGACGAGACCGGCTTTGCAGCCGACACTTCTTCGAGAGCCACGAGGAAGAGGGTCTCGTAATTCTGGTCGGGACATGCCATCCTCGTCACTCCGAGCGCACTGATCGATATTGAATTGGCCTTCTCCATGTCGATCTCGAGATTACCATTGAAGATATTGCAGCCCGTATTGCCGTGCACCTTACCCTCGTCGACATCGAACACCATCTTCATGTCCGGCACATCCACCGCCTTCTCGCCTATACGGGTGACACGCCATGTACCGTTGAGAAACTGGAAGTTCTGATGCATCAGTTTCATCACCTCGCGGCGCGTCTCGTCGTAGAAAAAGAGATAATAATTGGAATCCTCCACAGTCCAGGAATAGTATTTCACAGCTCCGAGAGCGGTGTTGATCTCATAGTCGGTCAGCCCCTCCTTATGACACATCATCATGGTCGAGGCAAGATCGCCGAAACTGATGGTGGAGTCGGCGGGGTTATAGCTGTAGGCCGCATTTATAACGTTGCAACCGTTATTGCCGTATACCCTCTTGTCGGAAGCCACAAACTTCAGGAAGGGAGCCTTCTCTCCGACGGCATCCTTGCCGTAGACAGTCTCGATAGCCCAGTCTCCCTTCACCACGCCGCGCTTAATCTCTTCCGGAGCGTAGAGCTTCGCGTCAGGTTTGACAGCTATATTCTCGCGATCCTGCGGAAGGACCGCCTCCTGCTGGACCTTTTTGGGTCCGAAGATCCCGCATCCCGTGCAAATCAGAAGCAGCGCCGCGGGAAGCGCCGGCATGCATCTTGAAATATTGCGATTCATATTTTTTCGTTTATAAAATATACCCTTGATAAATCTCACTCTTATTTAGAGTGCATCGCACAAAAAAGGTTTAGAACGCACTCCAGTCAGTCGCTCCGGTGACTGACTGGAGACCATCTTCTCCATTTTGCGTATGCTTTATAGTTTTTTAACAGAAATAACCCTCTGTCGGTTTCCTGATTTCCATCCTTGAAAACCATTATTTGCATTTTATTTCTTAATTTTGCATTCTGATGAAGAAAACCCACGTGAATAAACCACTCACCCTGATAAAGAAACGCGGAATTACCCTGACGGTCATTCTGCTTACATGGTGGCTTCCGGCACTCGCGCAGGTGGATGCCGAGCAGGTACTCGCCATCGGCCGCAATGTGCTGTCGATGGACGACTACATGCTGTCCATCCAATACTTCAACCAGGCCATCAAGGCAAAGCCCTATCTCGCGGATCCCTACTTCTTCCGCGCTCTGGCCAAGCTGGAACTCGAGGACTACAAAGGAGCCGAAGAGGACTGCACCGCCGCAATCGAGCGCAACAAATTCAAGACCGAAAGTTATAAGTTGCGCGGATTCGCCCGCCAGTATCTGGGTCGTAACCGCGAGGCCATCGATGATTACGACGTAGGGCTGCGACACAACCCCAGCGACAAATACTTTCTATATTATAAATCGGTGGCGCAGACCGAACTGAAGGACTATTCGGGTGCCGACAGCACATTCGCGGTGCTCCTGCGGCATTATCCACGATTCGACGAAGGACTCGGCGCCCGGGCCCGGCTCAACGCCCTCAGGGGAGACACGGCCGCTGCCATAGCCGACCTCGACAAGGCCATAGAAGCCTCCCCGTCATCCCTGCAGCCCTACCTGCTGCGCGCCGAGATAAAATCAGGACTTAAAAAATGGGAGGAAGCGCTCGCCGACATGGACAAGGCCGTGAATCTCCGGCCGAAGGAAGCCGACTTCTATGTGAACCGCGCTTTCATCCGCTATAACCTCGATGACTTTTTCGGCGCCATGTCTGACTATAATTACACGCTCGAGCTGGAACCACACAACGAAGGTGCGCTCTTCAACCGCGGCCTGCTGCGCTACGAAGTGAAAGATCTTGACAGAGCCGCGGCAGACTTTAAGGAGGTGCTCCGCATGAGTCCCGACAACTTCCATGCCCTCTATAACATGGGACTTGTGGAACTCGAGCGCTCCAAACCGAAAGAGGCGCTCGGCTACTTCCGGCGCATCGCCGACCGATATCCAAGATTCTATCCTGTCTACTACGCCCAGGCCGAGGCGTTGCGCGACATGGGCGACATGCGCGCCGCAATGCAAAACGTACGCACCGCCGACGAACTGGTGAAACGCTACGTGAAGAATCCGGAAAAGAATCCTCTGGACCGTCCCGCTGTCCAGGCCGGACGAGCCAACTCCTCAGGCGACGGATCGCCGGAAAACGAGATGAGCGACACCGAGGTGATGGACCGCTTCAACCAGCTTGTCACCGTAGGGTCGGCCTCGCGCACCTCACTTTCCTATAATGAAAAAATCAAGGGGCGAGTCCAGGACCGCGACATCGCGGTGGAGCCCGAACCCTCCTACTCCTTCTCGTTCCTTGCCGGCACAGCATCACTGAAGTCGACATCCAACTATTTCCGCGAACTCGACGACTTCAACCAGCGGGAATATATCCGCCAGCGCGTATGGCTCACGCCAGGCGAGTCGTTCTCCGGCGGAGCCGAGAGCATGGAGAAAATCTTCGGCGTGGCCGACTACTATGAGCAGGCCGTCGCACGCCCCGACGCCCGTCCGGCCGACTTCTTCGCGCTCGGCGTGGCCCGCACCATGCTGAAAGACTATGAGGCGGCTGTCAAAGCCTTCAACCGGGCACTGGAAACCACCCCCGATTTCACCATGGCGCTTATGGGCAGGGCATTCGCCCGGAGCCGTATCCCCGAGAACAGACTTGCTGCGCTCGTAGCCGCCGACTATGACAGCGCCCTTCGCCTCAATCCGCAGCTGATCTACGCCTGGTTCAACAAGGGAAACCTCGCCTACGGCGCCGAGGACTACACGTCGGCGCTCTCCTGCTACAGCAATGCCATCGAGATCGATCCCTCGTTCGGAGAGGCATATTATAACCGCGGACTCACCTATCTGCGGATGGGGAACCGCCGGCAGGCCTTCGCCGACCTCAGCAAGGCCGGCGAACTCGGAGTGGTTCCCTCCTACAACCTGCTCAAACGAATGAAATAAGCCCCGGAGCAGACACTTGCCAGTTGAGAGTAGGGGCACTGGCCAGTTGACTCCGCCCACAACGCGATATCTGACAGAAATTTGGCAGTACGGAGTTTTTTTATTAACTTTGCCGCGCCTTTCGGAGCCCCCGCGGCAGTGCGGCCGGGAGACGGCAGGCATCCGTGTGATGGGAAATATCATCATATTTTGAGTAACACAAATCATCTGAAACAGAAATGAAGAAATTCGCATTAGAGGCTCAGCCCCGTGTTGAGCTCGGCAAAAAAGCCGTAAAAAACCTCCGCAAGGAAGGTTTGATTCCCGCCGTGATCAATGGCGGAGCCATCGTTGAACTTCCCTATAACGGCGCTCTCAAAGCCGGACAGAAGCTCGTGGAGATCGATGACAAGCGCGGCATCATCACCACCGACATCACAGTCAAGAGTGAGGATGTACGCAAGCTCGTCTACACTCCCGACATTTTCGAGGTCGACCTCAAGCTCAACGGCGAGGACATCAAGGTTGTGATGAAAGAGCTGCAGTTCCAGCCCGTGAAGGACACTCTCCTCCACATCGACTTCCTTCAGGTTTATCCCGACAAGCCCATCGTGATGGAGGTTCCGGTGCAGATCGAAGGTCACGCCGAGGGTGTGAAGGCCGGTGGTAAGCTCACACTTTCCATGCGCAAGCTCAAAGTCAAAGCCCTCTATTCGGAGATCCCCGAACGTCTGGTGATCAACGTGGACCATCTCGGTCTGGGCAAGTCGCTCGCAGTAGGCGACCTCCACTTCGAGGGCCTCGAGCTGATGAACGCCAAGAACGCAGTTATCTGCGCCGTACAGCTCACACGTGCCGCCCGCGGTGCCGCCGCAAAGGCAGAGAAGTAAAGGCGCTCCCGACATCATCAAAAAGCATCATGCCCCCGCAGGGAGCATGATGCTTTATTATTAAACATATAGAATTGCAGACACATCGGGTTTCAGACTCGACATCCCCAGATATATGAAACGTTTTCTGATAGCCTGCCTGGGCAACATGGCGCCCGAATATGCAGACACACGCCACAACATAGGCTTCATGACCGGCGACACTCTCGCCGAAGAAGCCGGAGTGCCATTCCAGTCGAAACGCTACGGTGATATCGCCGTTATAAAAGTAAAAAACTGCGAGCTTATTCTGCTCAAACCCTCCACATTCATGAACCTCAGCGGACAAGCCGTGCGCTACTGGATGAACCAGGAAAAACTGCCGCTTGAGAATCTATTGGTCGTGGTCGATGACCTCGCCATCCCCTTCGGCCACCTGCGGCTGCGCAAACGTGGATCTGACGCAGGCCATAACGGGTTGAAAAACATCGCCGACCAGCTGTGCTCCACCAATTACGCAAGGCTTCGCTTCGGAGTCGGCAACGGATTCCCGCGTGGAGGACAGATCGACTATGTGCTCGGCGAATTCCCTCCGGAAGAACGCGCGGAACTGCCGGCACTGCTGCGCCGCGCCGCCGACGCCGTCAAGGCATACTGCCTCTCCGGCCCGGAATTCGCGATGAACCACTACAACAACTGACACGCAAGGATTCCAGGCGGATCACCAATAAAATAAACTAAATTGCTAATCCACAGTAGTTTGGCTTATTTCTTTTCTCAAAATTATCTGCAAATTCAAAATTTATGTCAACATTCTGTCAACATTCTGTCAACGCGGATGTGTGACAGTGTATGGTAGTCTGTTATGATTTCTTGTCTCCGAGACGCTTTCTTTCTGCTTCGAAGGCTTCGAGGAAGTGGATTTCGACCGGGGATAGCTGGTATTGGGTACGCTCGCGGAATTTGTCGTATTCCTCATTGGCTTTCAGCTTGGCAACTTCGGCTGAGACGCTTCCCGCATGGTTAAGCAATTCCTTACCCGACAGCTTTAGGAAATCGTCGAGCTTCTGGATCCAGTCTTTCATATACATCGGGAC
>DERZ01000041.1:0-539 GCA_002361155.1 Porphyromonadaceae bacterium UBA3327
TTAAATTCAAACACTCTCTTAATCCGGAAATTTGGGAGAATAGCAGAGCGGTCCGTAAGAATCTGTAACCGGGTGTTTCTTCCCGAGCGATATCGCTTCGTTCAGGAAGAGGCATCCGTTGTATGTGGCCTTCCGGACGGACTGTCCTTCGGCGAGACCGCAGGCTATGGCGGATGACAGCGCGCATCCCGTGCCGTGGGTATGCTGCGAATCGATGCGAGGCATACTGATCTCGTAGATGGCCTCTGCGCGGTCGTAAAGGCGGTCTGTGCAGAAATCCAGTCCGGACTCTTCGGAGATTGCATGCCCTCCCTTGATCAGCAGATATTCGGGATTGATTCTTCTGTAGATGGCGCCGGCGATTTCGTGCGGATCGTCAGTAGAGGGATGTCCCGCAAGTATTCGGGCTTCGGGAAGGTTGGGAGTGAGCAGGGTAGCCATATTGTAAAGGCGGAGTCTGCCGGAACCGTTTTCCGGTGCGGGTGAGTCGCCGAAGATTCCGCCGCAAGTTGCTCCCATGACCGGATCCACAACAATAT
>DERZ01000041.1:836-1113 GCA_002361155.1 Porphyromonadaceae bacterium UBA3327
CATGACCGGATCCACAACAATATTCCGCGCGCCGAAGCGGGTCAGGACTCCTGCTATGATGTCGGCGCTTTCATCGTCGGGAACAAGTCCTATTTTTACAGCGTCGGGGGTGTAGGCTTCGAAAAAAGTATCAAGCTGGGCCATCAGCATTTCCGTGCCGACAGGCTGCATCATCCGTAACCCTCGGTGATTCTGTGCCGTAACCGCAGTGATCACGGTCCCCGCATGGCAGCCGAAACGGCTGCATGTCAGAATGTCGGCCTGGATACCGGCGCCT
>DERZ01000041.1:1393-4015 GCA_002361155.1 Porphyromonadaceae bacterium UBA3327
TCGGCCTGGATACCGGCGCCTCCGGTATTGTCGGAACCCGCAATGCTGAGGATAACTTTTCTGCGCCCCATGTCAGAAAGTGTCTCTGCGCATCCTCTCCTCAAGCTCAAGCTTGCTCACCTTTTCCGGCGTCGGCAGATCGGCCGCGATGATGTCGCGGCACTCATTCATAAGTTTCCTGGTGTTGAAACCGTTCTCTCCCGGGAAGATGGGAGGGTGGATTTTCAGTCGGATCACAGAGGGAGTCATGTTGTAAGTATATCGCGGCATGGCGCGAAAACTGCCGTCGATGGTTATCGGCACTACCGGGAGCTTGAATTCGGCGGCAAGCATGAAGGCTCCACGTTTGAACTCACCCATGTTTCCGTCCCATGTGCGGCTCCCTTCGGGAAAGATCACGAGCGACATGCCGTCCTTCAGCGTCTTTTCCGATTCGGCGATGGTTTCACGGATGCCGGCCAGACTGCTGTCATCGACAAACACATGTCCACCCTTGCGGCATGCTTTCCCTACGAGGAAAATCTTCTCGAGCGGTTTCTTCATAAGCCATTTGAAGTTGTGGTTCAGATAGCCGTAGATGGACCAGATGTCGTATGCCCCCTGATGGTTGCATACGAATACATAGCTCTGCTTCGGGTCGATGTATTCCCTGCCCGTCACCTTGACGCGCATCAGGAAAATGATGCAGGTTAGCCTTGCCCAGATATGGGCGGGCCAGTAGCCCCAGAAATTGACGGGACCTAAAGCGCAGCCTGCCACTGTGGTCAGCGCCGCAAGTATGGTGATCACGACAAGAATAGGGAACGCGATCAGATACTCGTAGAAAAGATAAAGAAATCTGAGAATCTTTTTCATGCCGTTTCCGGAGTAGAGAAATTGTATATGGCAGAGCCTGCGGTCCGGCCACTGAAAAAAGCGGTCGGACCGCAGGCTCTGTTATGGTTGGTATTATAAAAGTTTTATGGATATGTAACGTTTCGGATTTCGCTTGATGTCGACTATCAGAGAATCGATGTCGGCCGACACCTGGTTCAGACGGTGGTAAAGTTCGTCATCGTTGGTGAGTCGGCCCAGCGTCGAAGTGGAGGAGTTGAGTTTTGTGGCGAAATTCGACAGATTGGCGGTGATGTCGTTGACATTGGCCATTGTCGTGGCGATCGGGAGTTGTTTAAGAGTCTTGGAGAGGGCGAGGAGATTGGCGCTTACCGAGTCGATCTGATGGGTGATGGAGCGGGCATCGCGCACCACGAGCGGCACGTCGCGCGACATTGTGTTGCTGAGGCCCTCCGTCACTCCGAGTACATTGGCTGTGATGCCGTCGAGACGCTGTATGGACTGCAATAGAGCCGGATCTGCAACAAGAGTGTTGAGGTTGGAGAGAAGGGAATCTATTTTCGGCATAATCTGGCTGATGGCGGGCATAATCTCGTTGGAGATCGATTCCATCATGCCGTTTGAGGTGCCGGAGGGTATCTCTTCCCCTACAGCCAGCTTTTTCGCGCTCTTGCCGATCTTAAGATTGATGTAGGCGCCGCTCAGCATGGTCTGGCCCATCTCCGCGTAGGAGTCGGCGGGAATGCTCAGTTTCTTGTCCATGGCGAGCATGACCTTGATCTTGCCCGGATCGGCGTAGTCGTAGATTATCTCGCGCACCTGACCCACCTTATAGCCGTTCACCTGCACCGGCGAAGCCACAGCGAGCCCGTCGACGTTGGAGTAATAGGCATAATAATAATTGGCGGGCCGGAAGAGATTTATCCCCTTGAGGAACTCTATTCCGAAAAAGAGGACAAGAGCGGCTATAATCACGCTCAATCCGATTATAAATTCCTTTGAAAATATTTTTTTCATGATGATGATGTTTCGCTGTTTATGATATTGCTTGCGCTATTTTTTGCTTATGATGATGAAGGCATCCGGAATTTTCGACTTTACATCGAGGAGCATATTTTCGATTTCCCTCCGGTTTTCCGATTCACCGTAAGTATATTTGTACAGATTGTTTTCCTTGAAAGCCTTGATAGGTTTGAGTCCGCAGAACTGCGGGTTGTTCTCCATGAGACGGTCGCTTGAGGCGAGAACCTGAATCTTGTAGACGGTCTTGATCTTATCGTTTCTCACCTTGAATCCGGAGGATGTCTCCCCGGCGGAAGCCAAAGCTGCCGCGGTGTTCTTCACTACGAAGCGTTTCTGTCCTTTACTTTCCGGTCTGGCTTTCTTTTCTTTTTTTCTGTCGGCCTTTTCCTTTTCGCTTTTTGTCAGCGATTCCTTTACTTTATCCCGGCGCGAAGCAGCGGCGGTTTCCGATCCGGTGCCGGCAGCGGCGGTGAGGGTTTCTTTTGAATTATCCGGCGCAGCGTTTGTCGCCGCAAAAATGTTGTCGGACTTAGGGCAGTTCTCCGAAAGGAGGAGGATGGACTCGGCTTCGACTACGCGGCTGTCGGAGATTTTGCGGGCGGCTGTCGATCTGCGTCGGCGTGCGCCTCCGGCGCGGTATTGGCGGGGACTGTCCGCTACGACCGGAACCTTGTCATCACGCTTTGAGCGCGGACGGCCCGCTGAGGCAAGCAGAGGAATGTCATCATCCGCAGACGAGTCATTTACTGCAGCGGGAATTTCGGC
>DERZ01000041.1:4294-4702 GCA_002361155.1 Porphyromonadaceae bacterium UBA3327
ATTTACTGCAGCGGGAATTTCGGCCACCGGTTTGTCCTTGGTCGTAGATTTCTTTTTTTTCTTCTTGTTCCTGCGCGAATCGCTCTTCTTGTCTTTCTTGCGCGAACTTCCGGTACCAGGCTCTCCGCCGGTCACTGTCTTCTTCTCATTTTTGCTTGTGGCAGCGGTTTTTGGAGGAGCGGAAGGACCGTCGGCTCCCTTTTTCCACTCAGCTTTTTCGCCGGAAACGATGGCGTTGCCGCGGTTGTAATGCTCCACATAATTCTCCACGGCATTGTAGAGCGATTCCGCAAGTTTGTCTCTACCCGCATCTGAGTTCAAGAACTTGGCGCAGGCTGGATTGCAGATGAAATCAAGTTCTACGAGCACTGAAGGCATAGAAGTGGCCCAGAGCACCCAGAATCCGGC
>DERZ01000041.1:4971-5912 GCA_002361155.1 Porphyromonadaceae bacterium UBA3327
GGCCCAGAGCACCCAGAATCCGGCTTGCTTCACGCCGCGGTCGACGCGTCCGGCGTTGCCGACGAGCTGCTTCTGTGCCATGGAGGCGAACTTCAGACTCTGGCCGAGATTCTTCTTCTGTGCCATTTCGAAAATGATGTATGATTCATCCTTCGACGGGTCGAAGCCGCTGTATTTCTGTTTGTAGTCGCTTTCCAGCTCGATCACCGAGTTTTCGCGGCGCGCCACCCGCAGATTGTTGTCATCCTTATGGAGACCGAGGGCGTAGACCGACGCTCCCGCCACATTGGTGCGGTTGCGGTTGGACTTGTCGACAGAGTTGGTATGGATGGAGAGAAAGAGGTTGCCGTGGTTGCGGTTGGCTATCTCGGCGCGCTCCTGCAGACTTACGAAAGTATCACCGTCGCGGGTCATCACCACCTTTACACCCCTTAGGTTTTTCTCCACAAGTCTCTTGAGCCTTGTGGCCACTCCGAGATTTATGTCCTTCTCCCGCGCTCCGTTGTCAACGGCACCGACATCGTGACCGCCGTGGCCGGCGTCAATTACCAGAGTGAACGGACGGCTCTCGCCGCGGGCTCCGGAAACAGGAATCGCGAGGAGCAGAATCCCCGCCATAAGCAATGTAAATATATATCGCATGGTATTATTCATTCAGATTACGACTCATTCAGAATTTTTTACGTGTGAACACGAAATCCTGACCGAGATATTTCTCGCGGACAATGGGGTTGGACACCAGTTCCTCGCTGCTCCCCTGGAAGAGCACTTTTCCCTCGAAGAGCATGTAGGCCCGGTCGGTGATGCCGAGAATCGAATCAGCCTTATGGTCGGTGATGAGCACTCCGATGTTTCTCTCCTTCAGATGATAGACCACAGACTGTATATCCTCGACAGCGATCGGATCGACGGCGGCGAAAGGTTCGTCGAGCATTATGAAC
>DERZ01000041.1:6196-8613 GCA_002361155.1 Porphyromonadaceae bacterium UBA3327
GAACTTGGGGTTGATGGCAAGGCAGCGGGCGATTTCGGTGCGGCGTCGCTCTCCTCCAGAGAGGTTGTTGCCGAGATTGTGGCGCACCTTCTCGAGTTTGAACTCCCGGATAAGCTGCTCGAGTTTCTCCTTCTGATACTCGGCGGAAGTGTCGGTCATCTCGAGGATGGCCCGTATATTGTTTTCGACGGTGAGTGTCCGGAACACCGAGGCCTCCTGCGGCAGATAGCTTATGCCGCGTTGCGCGCGTCTGTAGACGGGAAGCCCGGTGATGTCGGCATCATCTATGAAGACCCTTCCCTCGTTGGGGGTAATGAGTCCTACTGTCATATAGAAAGTTGTGGTCTTGCCAGCTCCGTTGGGCCCGAGCAGTCCTACGATCTCTCCCTGCGTGACGTTGATGGAGACTTTGTTGGCCACTGTGCGCTTGCCGTACTTCTTTACAAGATTCTCGGTGCGGAGGACACCTTTCTCGGGAACCCGCACTTCTTCCTCTATACTGACTGCGCCTTCCGCTCCGGATATGGTATCCTCGGCGTCAATGTCGAGTTCCTGCATGTCGGGCACGGGGAGTCCCTCCAGATCGCGCTCCTCTTCGGGAGTGAGTGTACGTGGACGTTTCTCGCCGCCCTCGCGCCGGGAATTGATCTTTTTTCTATGCAGCGGAAACAACTTCATATTGTCAGCAATTGCAGGAAGCGGGGTTGAGAAGACTCCTGATATAATCTGTAAGTAGCTTGATGGCTACCTTGTTATGGCCTCCTTGCGGCACAATCAGGTCGGCATAGCGTTTGGAAGGCTCAATATATAGCTCATGCATCGGCTTGAGGGTCTCGATGTAGCGGTCTATGACCATCTGCGGCGTGCGGCCGCGCTCTATGCAGTCACGATAGATCACGCGGATCAGCCGCTCGTCGGCATCGGCGTCGACGAATACCTTCACATCCATCATGTCGCGCAGTGACTTGTCGGTGAGCACAAGGATACCCTCCACCACGACAACTTCCTTCGGATTGACCGTGACGGTCTCCTTCATCCGCGAGCAGGTGATGAAATCATAGGTGGGCATATTCACAGTGCGTCCCTCCTTTAGCTCGCCGAGCTGTTTGGTGAGCAGTGTCCATTCGATCGAGGCCGGCTCATCGTAGTTCATCTTGAGACGCTCTTCCAACGGGATGTGACGGTTGTCCTTATAATAACTGTCCTGCGGCATAACCGCGACTTCATCCTGGGGAAGACTCTCGATTATTTTTCTGACCACCGTAGATTTTCCGGATCCGGTGCCACCCGCTATTCCTATAACAAGCATATCTGTCTCGACCTTGTAGGTGTGCGGCCCTTGGCCCCCGCGTCAGCATTTTTTGCGGGACAGGGTCTTATTACGCACAAAATTACTAAAAACTAAAAATGTCACCAAATTTTTTATTAACTTTGCGCTGGCTTTGGGGTTAAAATCTTAAAAGTCACGCTACTTTTGAAAACCGGATCCTTAAAACAAGTTTTTGAAAAAGCTGTGGCAAATTTGGTATGTAACAGACGATTATGTTTGTAAGTTCTGTAAAATCCTTGGGGCGCTACTGCGAATTTATGGTTCAGGTATGCAAGGCCCCTGAAAAGTGGAGGGAATTCTTCAAGAGTCTTGTGAAGGAGATCTACAAGCTCGGAGTGGATTCGATCCCTTTGGTGACGATCATCTCGATTTTCATCGGGGCGGTGATCTGCATCCAGATGAAAATCAACATAGAGTCTCCAATGATACCGGCGTATGCCACCGGACTCGCCACGCGCGAGATAGTCATACTGGAGTTTTCCTGCACGATGATGTCGCTGATTCTTGCCGGCAAGGTCGGCTCCAACATTGCCTCGGAGATAGGCACGATGCGTGTGACCGAACAAATCGACGCCATAGAGATCATGGGCATCAACTCGGCCAATTTCATCGTGCTCCCGAAAGTGGTGGGTTTCGTGCTTTTCATACCGGTGCTTTGCGTGCTGTCTATGTTCATGGGTCTGTTGGGCGGCGCATTTATAGCGCAGTTCACCACCATGATAACCATGGAGAGATATATCTACGGAATCCAGTCGTTCTTCAACGAATGGTTTGTCTGGTACAGCATAATCAAATCGATCGTCTTCGGCTACATCATCACGTCGGTGGCGGCATATTACGGATACTATGTCCACGGAGGAGCGCTGGAGGTGGGGCAGGCGAGCACCAGAGCGGTGGTCTCCAGCTCGATCCTGATTCTTCTCGCCGACGTGGTACTCACCCAACTTCTGCTGCAATGATAGAGGCTAAAGACATATCCAAATGGTTTGACGGCCAGCAGGTGCTCTACGACATCTCGGCGACTTTCGATACCGGTAAGACGAATCTTATCATCGGTCAGTCAGGGTCGGGCAAGACCGTGTTCATG
>DERZ01000041.1:8913-9109 GCA_002361155.1 Porphyromonadaceae bacterium UBA3327
GTCGGGCAAGACCGTGTTCATGAAGTGCCTGATCGGGCTGCTTACGCCCGAGGAAGGCGAGATCCTTTACGACGGGCGGCGGTTCCGCTCGCTCGACACGACCGAGAAGCGTCAGCTGCGATCAGAGATAGGTATGCTATTTCAGGGTTCCGCGCTGTTCGACAACGAGACGGTGCTCGGCAATGTGATGTTCCCG
>DERZ01000041.1:9430-9577 GCA_002361155.1 Porphyromonadaceae bacterium UBA3327
GCTCGGCAATGTGATGTTCCCGCTGAAGATGTTCAGCTGCATGTCGCACAAGGAACAGTTGGAGCGCGCCCATTTCTGCATAAGGCGTGTGGGTCTCGAGAACGCCGACGACAAATTTCCATCCGAGATTTCGGGAGGTATGCAGAA
>DERZ01000061.1:0-4570 GCA_002361155.1 Porphyromonadaceae bacterium UBA3327
AATGAAAGTTAAATTCAAACACTCTCTTAAAAATTCTGCAGAATCATCACCTGACGGGGCGCGAATTTCATCTCCTTTTCAACTATAACGTTTTCACCGGAGATTATGTCGCGGAGAGAGGTTCCGTAAGGGAGAATTTCCACCGTTCGTTCCATCGTGACCTCACGCGGAGCGTCGTTTCCGTTCAATATTACGGTCACCGCCTTGTCGCCGAGTCTGCGCTGGTAGACGTACAGGCCGTTCTGAGGCATGAAGTGCTTGAGACTTCCATGGGCAATCACATCGTTGGCCTCTCCGCGCCGCCAGTTGAGGAGCTTCGACATGAAGTTCCACGCCTCGTTCTGCAGAGGGGTGCGGCCCTCCGGGGTGAAGGCATCGGTCTCGTCGCCAGGGAATCCGCCGGGGAAGTCACGCCGCACAAAACCGTCGCTACCCTCCTTCGAGCCGTTCATCAGCAACTCGGTGCCATAATATATCTGGGGAATTCCGCGCGATGTGAGCAGGAATGTCTGCGCCTGTTTCCATATTCCGAGATCTTCGGGAAGCGACGCGAGGAAGCGGTCGGTGTCATGGTTGTCAAGGAATGTGAGGATCCGCTGCGGATCCGGATAAAGATAGTCGTTCGACAGATGGTCATATACCTTGTTCAGACCGTTCCAGGGGTCGGTCTGAGCGCTGAAGGCCTCGCGTCCGTTAAGTATGAACCAGAAGTCCATCACCGTCGGCAACTCGGGATTCTCGCCGTTGAGCCTGTTTCCGCGCTGCCAGAAAGCGGATCCCGCCTCGTTGGCATACCAGCATTCCCCCACTATGTTGAACTCGGGATATTCGCGGAGCAGGGCTTTGTTCCACTCGGCCATGGCCCGGGCATCGGCGTATGAATATGTGTCCATGCGTATGCCGTCGATTTTCGAGGATTCTATCCACCATATCGAATTCTGGATCAGATAGCGCATAAGATGGGGATTCCTCTGGTTGAGATCGGGCATGGCAGGGACGAACCATCCGTTGACCGTATGGTCAAGGTCATAGTCGGAGACGTACGGATCGTGGACGGTGGAAAGACGGAAGTTTGTGAGGACATCCCCTTTCGGATGGTTGTACCAGTCCTTGGACGGCATATCGGCCATCCAGGGATGGGAGGATCCGGAATGGTTGAAGATCATGTCCATTACCACCTTCATGTTGCGGTCGTGCGCTTTGCCTACAAGTCTGCGCCAGTCGTCGTTGGTGCCGAAGCGCGGATCGATGCGGTAATAGTCGGTTGTGGCATAACCGTGATAGGAGCCGTCCGGCATATCGTTCTCGAGGACAGGACAGAGCCAGATGGCGGTCACTCCGAGCGAGTCGAGGTATCCCAGATGGCGCTCCACACCGAGCATATCGCCACCGTGACGCGCATTGGGATTGCTACGGTCGTTCGCCGACTTGTTGCGGAGACTCTTCTGACGCTCCGCGTCGCCCGATTCCGGCAACCCCCGGGCGAAGCGGTCGGGCATGAGCAGATACAGCACATCTTCCGACGAAAAACCCTTGTAATCTTCCGGACGGCGGTCGCGCGGCTTCAGCTCGTAGGCTAAACGACCCTTGCGCCCGCCGAGCGTATAGCCGAACTCGAGTCTGCCGGGACACGCATCAGGCGAAACGGTAAGATATAAAAACTTGTAATTATCGGAATCGAGGCGCACCTGCGAGTCGATATTCACGCCGGGATATTCGAGCGAGAAGTCTGCGGCGGCGATTCCGGGGCCGGAAAGCATCAGCTGCAGAGTATCGGAAGCCATTCCCGTCCACCAGAACGGGGGTTCGACACTGGTGATTCTTTCCGGCTCCCGGGCGCCGAACATCGCGACGGCTCCCGAGATCACACCGAGCGCGAAAGTAAAGAGCTTTTTCATATCGATCAGATGAATGGATGAGTAATTTATTGATTGGTCAAGATGTTTTCGGATTGATGAGGCAAGGAGTTTCAGGTTGATGAGATTTTACGAAAAAGCCGAGGATCCATGCGGATGGATTCCCCGGCTTCTGCCTATGAAAAATGTGAATATTATTCTGCTTTCGGAGTTTCCTCTGCGGGAGCCTCTGCTGCGGGTGCGGCTGCCTTTCTGGAGCGGCTGCGGCGTGTGCGTGCCTGCTTCTTCTCCGCGGCCTCCCCGAGCATGTTCTCGTTGAAATCCACAAACTCGATCATTGCCATTTCGGCGTTGTCACCGAGACGGTGACCGGTCTTGAGAATGCGGAGGTAGCCGCCGGGACGGTCGGCGACCTTCTCGGAGATCACGCCGAAAAGTTCCTTGACGGCCTCCTTGTTCTGGAGATAGCTGAAGACAACGCGACGGTTGAGCGTGTCGTCCTTCTTGGAGCGTGTCACGAGAGGCTCGGCATACATGCGCAATGCCTTGGCCTTTGCCAGGGTGGTGAAGATACGCTTGTGCTCAATCAGCGCGATGCAGAGATTGGCGAGAAGCGCTTCGCGATGTCCCTTCTTGCGGCTCAGGTGGTTGAATTTCTTATTATGTCTCATTTTACTCTTTGTCTAATTTGTATTTAGAAATATCCATTCCAAAGGAAAGATTCAGCTTGTCGAGGAGCTCTTCGAGCTCGCTGAGCGACTTCTTTCCAAAGTTGCGGAACTTAAGGAGGTCGTTTTTAGAGAAGGCCACCAGTTCGCCGAGGGTTTCCACTTCGGCGCTCTTCAGACAGTTGAGCGCACGGACGGAGAGGTCCATATCCACCAGTTTGCTCTTGAGCAGCTGGCGCATGTGGAGCACTTCCTCATCGAACTCCTCGGGAGCGTCCTCCTGTGGAGCCTCGAGTGTGATCTTCTCGTCGCTGAACATCATGAAATGCTGGATGAGAATCTTGGCGGCTTCCTTGAGCGCGTCTTTCGGCTGGATGGATCCGTCGGTTGTTACTTCAATCAGCAGTTTCTCATAGTCGGTCTTCTGCTCGACACGATAGTTCTCCACGGCGTATTTCACGTTCTTGATGGGAGTATAGATCGAATCGACTGCAATCACGCCGGGATCCGCGCCGGCGAGCATCTCGCGGTTTTCGTCGGCGGGAACCCATCCGCGCCCCTTGTTGATGGTATATTCCATCGAGAAGGAAGCGGAGGGATCGAGATTGCATATCACCAGTTCGGGGTTGAGCACCTCGAATCCGGAGAGGACCTTTCCTAAGTCGCCAGCCGTGAACACATCTGTGCCCGACACCCTGACCATCGCCTTCTCGGCGTTGTGGTCCTCGGTGATCTGCTTGAATCTGATCTGCTTGAGATTGAGGATGATATTGGTGACATCCTCCTTTACTCCGGGAATGGTGTCCAGTTCATGCGCCACTCCGTCGATTCGGATGGAGTTGATGGCGAAACCGCCCAGCGACGAAAGGAGAATCCTCCGGAGGGCGTTTCCGACTGTCTTGCCATAACCGGGCTCAAGAGGCTTGAATTCGAACTTTCCGAAGAAACTGTTCGCTTCAAGCATCACGACCTTGTCGGGTTTCTGAAATGCTAAAATTGGCATGGGTATCTTAGAATTTATTATTTAGAATAGAGCTCGACGATCAGCTGCTCCTTGATGGTCTCGGGGATGTCCTCGCGCTGGGGGAGGTGAAGGAACTTACCGCCCTTGATGCTGTTGTCCCACTCGATCCAGGGATATTTGCTATGGTTGAAGCCGGACATTGCGTCGGCGATAACCTCGAGCGACTTTGACTTTTCGCGCACTGTGATCACATCGCCGGACATAACGCGATAAGAGGGAATGTTCACGTTCTTGCCATTGACACAGATGTGCTTGTGGAGCACGAGCTGGCGTGCGGCGGGACGGCTTGCAGCCAGACCGAGACGGTACACGACGTTGTCGAGACGGGATTCGAGGAGCTGGAGGAGCACCTCGCCGGTGATGCCTTTGGTGCGCGCCGCCTTTTCAAAGAGGTTGCGGAACTGACGCTCGAGCACACCGTATGTGTATTTAGCTTTCTGCTTTTCGCGAAGCTGGGCGCCGTACTCGGAAGTTTTCTTCCGACGGTTGGCACCATGCTGGCCCGGAGGATAGTTCTTCTTAGCCAGCACTTTGTCATCGCCAAATATTGGCTCGCCGAACTTACGGGCGATTTTAGTTTTTGGTCCTGTGTATCTTGCCATTTTATATATTCATTTTTGCAAATCCTTACACCTGCCCCTTAGCGCAGCCGCGACCGTCGAGAGAAAGTAAGAATGACGGTCTATTCGCATTCAGGACGAGGCGGACGGGACTTTATTGGTTGATTCCGATCAGACTCTTCTTCTCTTGGGAGGACGACAACCGTTGTGGGGAAGCGGGGTGACATCCACGATTTCCGTCACTTCGATACCTGCCGCGTGGACGAAGCGGATAGCTGCCTCGCGACCGTTGCCCGGGCCCTTGACATACGCCTTCACCTTGCGCAGACCGAGATCGTAAGCGACCTTGGCGCAATCCTGCGCCGCCATCTGCGCGGCATACGGCGTGTTCTTCTTGGAGCCTCTAAAGCCCATCTTGCCGGCCGACGACCAGGAGATAACCTGACCCTCGCTGTTGGCAAG
>DERZ01000061.1:4865-9484 GCA_002361155.1 Porphyromonadaceae bacterium UBA3327
ATGTTGTTGAAAGAGCTATGCACATGAAGCTGACCGTTGGCGTCAACCTTGACATTCCTCTTTTTAGCTGCGACTGTCTTTTTTGCCATATTAAGTTTATGTTATTTTGTAGCTTTCTTCTTGTTAGCGACCGTTTTCTTGCGGCCCTTGCGGGTGCGCGCATTGTTCTTGGTGCTCTGTCCGCGGAGGGGGAGGCCCAGACGGTGACGGATGCCGCGATAGCAACCGATGTCCATCAGGCGCTTGATGTTGAGCTGGACTTCCGTGCGGAGGTCACCCTCAACCTTGTAGTCGCGCTGGATCACCTCACGCACGGCTGCGGCCTGTGCGTCGGTCCAGTCCTTCACCTTGATGTCGCGGTCTACACCGGCTTTCTCCAGAACGGTCTTCGACGCGCTACGGCCGATGCCGTAGATGTAGGTCAACGCAATCTCTCCTCTTTTATTCTGCGGCAAATCTACGCCGACAATTCTTACTGCCATATTGCTTTTTTAAAATTTTGTGCAAAGGTAATAAATTTCAGTGATGTACGAAACATTTTTCTGAATTTATCCCTGACGCTGTTTCATTTTGGGGTTCTTTTTGTTGATGACATACAGTCTACCCTTCCGGCGAACGATCTTGCTGTCGGGAGTGCGTTTCTTTACAGATGCTCTTACTTTCATATTGAGTTTTTTCTTTTTATTTGTACCTGAATGATATTCTTCCCTTGCTAAGGTCGTAGGGACTTATCTCCACTCTCACCTTGTCGCCGGGGAGTATCTTGATATAGTGCATTCTCATCTTGCCAGAGATGTGGGCCGTGATGATGTGGCCGTTCTCAAGCTCGACCTTGAACATTGCGTTGGACAATGCCTCGAGAATCACTCCATCCTGTTCTATTGCTGCCTGCTTTGCCATATATGATAACTGAATTTTTACGGTTTAATTGTGCGGAGTCTCTTCGCTCTCCTCCACGCTCTCGCGGAGCGGATGGGAGCCGAGAGACTCGTCGATGTAGCGGAATGTGGTGAGAATCTCGGGAGCGCCATCGGTGATCGCCACCGTATGCTCGAAATGGGCCGACGGCTTGCGGTCGCGCGTGCGGCATTCCCAGCCGTTGCGCTCTATCACTATGTTCTTGCTGCCGAGATTGATCATAGGCTCGATGGCTATGCACATCCCTTTGCGGAGAACCGGGCCGATGCCGCGACGCCCGTAGTTGGGCACCTCGGGGTCCTCGTGCATGTCGCGTCCGATGCCGTGTCCGCACATTTCGCGCACCACACTGTAGCCCCGACGCTCGCACCATGTCTGTACCGCGTTCGAGATGTCGCCCACGCGCTTGCCGGCGCGGGCCGCCTCTATGCCCACATACAGCGACTCCTTGGTGACTTTCAGAAGCTGCATCACTTTTGGGTCGACCTCACCGACGGGAAACGTATAGCACGAGTCGCCGTTATAGCCGTCGAGCTCCACCACCAGGTCAGTTCCGACAACATCCCCCTCGCGGAGGACATACCCTGAAGGGAAACCGTGTACTACAGTCTCGTTGACCTCGATGCAAAGCGTGCCGGGGAAGCCCTCGTAACCAAGGCAAGCGGGTTTGCCCCCGTGGTCGAGGACAAACTCCCTTGCTATGGTGTCGAGGCGGCGGGTGGTCTCGCCGGGGCGTACCCATCGGGCCACTTCCCCGAGCGTGCGCGACGTCAGATCGCACGCCGCCCGCATCTTCTCTATCTCTTCTTCAGTCTTGACGTAAATCATAACCGTTGAAATGCATTATCAGAATCCGGCTCCGCCAGAGCGGCCCCTGATGCGTCCGTGCTTCATCAGACCGTCGTACTTGTGCATGATCAGATGGCCCTCGATGATACGGAGCGTGTCAAGGATGACACCCACCATAATCAGCAGCGAGGTGCCGCCGAAGAACGACGCGAAATTGCGGTTGAGGCCGCACACGTGGGCTATGGCCGGCATGATCGCCACGATTCCGAGGAAAATCGAACCCGGGAGGGTGATTCTCGACATGATGGAATCAAGGTAATCGACTGTCGGCTTGCCCGGCTTGATGCCAGGTATGAAACCGTTGTTGCGCTTCATGTCCTCAGCCATCTGTGCGGGACGCACAGTGATGGCTGTATAGAAGTAAGTGAAGGCCACAATCATCAGGAAATACACCAGATTGTACCAAAAGCCGTACATATCGGTCATAGCACCGAAGAAGCCGGTCTGAGTGGTGCTGAATCCCACAAGGGTGATAGGGATGAACATGATTGCCTGCGCAAAGATGATCGGCATGACGCCGGCCGCATTCACCTTCAGAGGGATGAACTGGCGCGCACCGCCGTACTGCTTGTTGCCGACCACCTTCTTTGCGTACTGGACAGGGACGTTACGCGTGCCCTGTACCAGGAGGACCGCACCGGCAGTTACAGCCAGCAGGATCACGATCTCAACCAGGAAGAGCACCAGACCGCCACCCTGCGAGTTCATCAGACGTCCGGTGAACTCCTGGATGAAAGCCTCGGGGAGACGGGCAATGATACCGATGAGGATTATCATCGAGATACCGTTGCCGACACCCTTCTGGTCGATACGCTCGCCGAGCCACATGATAAACATGGAACCGGCGGCAAGAACAATCGTCATGAACACAATAGTCCAGAAACCTAATTCGACGTGGCCTCCGGCTGCCTGAACCTGATACTTGAGATTCATCAAATAAGCCGGACCCTGCAGCACGAGAATAAGCACTGTCAGATAGCGAGTGTACTGGTTGAGTTTCATGCGTCCGCTCTCACCCTCACGCTGCATCTTCTGGAAGCTCGGAAGCACCATGCCCAACAGCTGGATCACGATGGAAGCCGTGATGTAAGGCATGATACCGAGCGCGAAGATGGAGGCCTGGGAGAAGGCGCCTCCCGAGAACATGTCGAGAAGCTGCATCAAACCGTCGGCAGTGAAATTCTTCAATGCCAGCAGCTCGTCGGGATTGATACCCGGCAAGACCACATAGCACCCGAAGCGATAGATGATCACAAGCAGCAGGGTTATTCCTATTCGCTTGCGGAGATCCTCTACGCTCCAGATATTTTTAATTGTTTTTGTAAATCCCATTGTGTTTCTTCAGTTATTTTTTTACAACAGAACCGCCTGCGGCCTTGATGGCCTCCTCGGCAGCTTTCGAGAACGCGTGGGCCTCCACCTCGATAGCGCGGGTGACGGCACCGTTGCCGAGCACTTTCACCAGGGCCTTCTTCGAGACGAGACCGGCGTTGCGGAGATCCTCGACAGTGATCCTGGCCAGACCAGCAGCGGCTGCGAGAGACTCGAGAGCGTCGAGATTGACTGCCTTGTATTCAACGCGGTTGATGTTGTTGAAACCGAACTTCGGCACACGGCGCTGGAGAGGCATCTGACCTCCCTCGAAGCCCACTTTGTGCTTGTAGCCCGAACGTGACTTCGCACCTTTGTGACCGCGGGTGGAAGTGCCGCCGTAGCCCGAACCGGGTCCGCGGCCTACTCTCTTGTTGCTTTTGTTGCTGCCTACGGCAGGTTTCAGATTATGTAATTCCATTTTTCCGATACTTCTTTAGAGTTTTGTCACTTCCACCAGATGATGGACCTTCTTGACCATTCCCATGATGGAGGGAGTGTCCTCCTTGACTACAGAATGGTTCATTTTGTGGAGACCGAGCGCGTCGAGAGTCTCTTTCTGCACCTTGGGGCAGTTGATGCGGCTCTTGGTCTGTGTGATTTTGATCTGTGCCATTGCTGAGATTATTTACCTGTGAATACTTTTTCCACAGCGATACCGCGGTTCTGGGCCACCTGGGCCGGGCTGCGGAGTTCGCCGAGGGCCTCGATAGTCGCCTTGACGAGGTTGTGGGGGTTGGAAGAACCTTTGGACTTGGCGAGCACGTCGGTGATTCCGACACTCTCAAGCACGGCGCGCATAGCGCCTCCGGCCTTCACTCCGGTACCCTCGGAAGCGGGCTTGAGGAAGATTCTCGAGCCGCCGAATTTGGCCACTACCTCGTGGGGAATGGTTCCCTTGTGGACAGGCACCTTGATGAGATTCTTCTTGGCAGCCTCCACGCCTTTCGCGATGGCGGCAGTAACCTCGTTGGCCTTGCCCAGTCCCCAGCCGATCACACCGTCACCGTTGCCGACAACGACGATAGCGGCGAAGCTGAAGGCACGTCCACCCTTCGTCACCTTGGTGACGCGGTTGATGGCTACCAGGCGATCCTGCAATTCCAGATCGTTTGTAGTTTTGACTTTATTGATTTTTGCCATGATTTACTTTAGAATTTAAGACCTCCCTTGCGGGCTGCGTCAGCCAATGATTTAACTCTGCCATGAAAGAGATAGCCGTTGCGGTCGAACACCACTTCGGTCACGCCCTTCTCCATGGCTCTCTTTGCAATCTCCTCTCCTACCTTGGCAGCCACTTCCACCTTGGTGCCTCCCTCGAGGCCCTTGGAAGACGCCGCAACGATAGTGTTGCCGGTGAGGTCGTCGATCACCTGCACGTAGATTCCCTTGTTGGAGCGGAACACGCTCATGCGGGGACGCTCCGCCGTGCCGGAAATTTTCCCGCGGATGCGGGTCTTGATTTTATTTCTTCTTGCTAT